>CAYNCW010000467.1:0-1529 GCA_964395635.1 uncultured Oscillospiraceae bacterium | reverse complement strand
CCTCATAAAGAGTTTGACTTTATTTGTGCGGGAATAAACCATCAAACCTGGTATATTTCGGTTAAGCACAAGGGGGTTGAGTTAAAGGATAAAATTTTAGATGGTTTTTTACAGGATCCTGAGCTTGTGCGCACAGAAAAGGTCCGCATTGATATGCTTAAAAGATTCGGGTATTATTCCACCGAATCCAACGGTCATCTTTCGGAATATGTGGCATGGTACCGCAAACGTCCTCAGGAGATCAGCAATTGGATTGATGTGTCTGCCGGTTGGATTAATGGCGAAACCGGCGGATATTTAAGAAACACCATGGAGGAACGCAACTGGTTTGAAACCGATTTACCTATTATTATGAGTGAACCCGAAAAAAAATATGATGGTACCGATCGTGGTATGGAGCATGGCTCTTACATCATAGAAGCCTTGGAAACAGGGCGCAGATACCGTGGGCACTTTAATATGATGAATGAGGGTACAATCAGCAATTTACCTCATGAATGTGTAGTGGAGATTCCTTGTTATGCGGACGGAAACGGAATATCAGTGCCAAAGGTGGGAGAGCTGCCCCTTGGCTGCGCGGCAGTTTGCTCACAGTCAATCTGGGTTCAAAAGCTTGCGGTGGAAGCAGCAGTAAGCGGAGATATTAATCTTCTCAGACAGGCGGCACTGATGGATCCGCTAACCGGCGCAGTATGTAACCCGCCGGAGGTTTGGCAGATGGTGGATGAATTGTTAGTGGCGCAAGCACAGTGGCTTCCCCAATATCAATCGGCTATTGCACAGGCTAACGAGCGTTTGCAGAATAAACAAATAAAGACCAATGACAGCTATAGAGGTGCTGTACGCATTGAACCGCTTTCTCCTGAGGAGGTTGCCAAGCAGCGCCATAACCGAGATTTAACTGCTAAGTAATCGCACATGATTATTCTAACAAAACAGCAACTGAAAATCAGTTGCTGTTTTGTTATGCCTAAAAAATAATAAAGAAGATTGAAAAAGATACTGGAAGCTCGCGGCTTGGTGTACCCGGAGAATCTTCTGATTTAATCACATAACGGACAAACGATAGTTAATATATATAAACTAGGAGGTGAGCAGATTGACTAATACTGGGGTAATTCAGACAAATCATGCATTTGATCATAACTTAAAAGAGGCAATCTTGCTTGCCCTGGTTGAAAAGGAGATAATCTCACAAAGGCAGTATGAACAGTGTGTAAAGCTGCTTAATACCAACAAATTAAATTCACCACTGTAAAAAATTAATTTAAATAGAAAAAAGCAAAGTGATATAATGAGAACATATTTTTACCATATCATTCGCTTACTTTAGTATAGTTCTACTATAGTCTATAGGAAAGGTTTGAGAATGATGATTAATTCTGCGATTAAAAAGGTTGCTGCATACTGCCGTGTGTCAACCGACAATTCCGATCAAGCCAACTCCCTCGAGAGCCAAAAGCGTTTCTTCAGCGAGTACATCGACCGCAATCCCGATTGGAAATTGGTTGCAATCTTCTCGGACGAGG
>CAYNCW010000466.1:0-1529 GCA_964395635.1 uncultured Oscillospiraceae bacterium | reverse complement strand
CGGCATACCCCTTGCGCCGAATATGGAGCTTTTCTACAAGCTCATCGGTCAGCTTTTTGCTTTTGTGGGTAAGGGTAAGGGTGAAAGTGACCTTGCAAAGCTGGTGCTGTACTACAAAAATGACTTTGCCCTGCTGATTTTGGAGCAGATGAAGCGGAATGTCGCACTATCTGACCCGTAGTTTGATGTTAAGCTGATAAAGGCGGTTTCGCCTATCTTACAGCAGGATTACACCAAATTCAAAGAGGACGAGATTGTACGCTTCACCGCCAACATTCCCGCCTACGAGATAAAAAAGAAGGTAGTCGGCCACTTTGCGAAAGCCTGCCACACGGCGTATAAATTTGATTCCGTGTCGGAGCATATCTTCTCCATCGTGCTGGAGCGTTCAGAGAATGTGGAAAAGTGGCTGCGTCAGGCGACCGGGCAGTTCAAAATCCATTGGCAGGGCGCACACCTCTACGAGCCGGATTTTGTGGTGGAAACCACCGACACCATTTACATTGTCGAGATTAATGACGGCAGGCGCACCGGTGATGATGAGGTGAAAGCAAAGCAAAGGCTGCAAGGGCATATTGCGAAAATGTCAACACGCTTTTCGCTGGAACAGGCAGAAAACCGTGGAAGTATATGCTGTTACTCGACAGCGAGATACAGCGGTCAAGCTCGTTTGCGCACTTGGAGCGAGAGGTCGAGTGGTGGAGTATTGAGTAAGTAGAAAAAATTGATAAGGAGCATTTGACTATGTCCTATATACATGATATTTTGGAATACAATAAGCAATTTGTTACGGGTAAAGGCTATCTAGCGTATGCGACCAGCCGTTACCCCGATAAAAAGATCGCAATATTGTCTTGCATGGATACAAGGCTGACTGCACTTTTGCCAGCAGCTATGAATCTCAAGAATGGTGATGTAAAAATCATTCAAAACGCCGGTGCCGTTATATCACATCCATTTGGAAGTATTGTTCGCAGCTTGATGGTATCAATCTACGAGCTTGGCGTGAAAGAAATTTTAGTGGTCGGTCATTATGATTGTGGTATGCAGGGCATTGATGCCGATTGCTTAATTCAAAAAATGTTGGCCAGAGGTATTCCACAGGCAAACATTGATATGATTAAATTTTGTGGTATTGATCTTAAAAAATGGCTGCAAGGATTTGAGGACGTAAAAACCTCGGTCTGTTCAACGGTAGAAACTATTATAAAGCACCCACTTATCCCAAAGGATATAGAGGTTCACGGACTTATAATTGATCCCGAAACCGGACGATTGGATATGGTTACAAATTAGTATGGTAAATAATTTTAGCCTGATATTTAGGCATTCGGAGGATTTATGCATATAAGAAAAGCAAATACAACTGATGTTGAAGCACTAAAGCTGCTTGCAAAAGAAATTATCGACACCTACCGCTCTTTTTTTGGCGACTCAATAATAGACGATTACATAAATTCCGGCTCTGCGGATGCACTAATAATTGATAACCTTGCCAATATGCTTGTTTCAGACGAAGAAGGTCAACT
>CAYNCW010000465.1:0-1534 GCA_964395635.1 uncultured Oscillospiraceae bacterium | reverse complement strand
GCACACCTCAATAAACTGGCGTTGCATTTCAAGAAAGGCAACAAATGTCAGCCCGGCCTAATTCAAAATCTTTTTATGCAGGTAGTAGAACTCGTGAAGCCGGTACGGTTCATTGGTTTTGGGATTGAGAAATAAATGGGGAAGCCCGGATGCTGGTAGCTCTGCCAGCAGAGCGGCCGCCTTATCATTTAGCACCAGCAGGCGTTTTCCCTTGAGAATGGTTCGGCAGGGAGTATGAAAATCGACCCACGACAAGGTGAGCAGTTCACATTGCCGCAGGCCGCTGGTCAGCCCGATGTAGATCATGGGCAGCGCACCCAGCTTCTCCGCCGCCTTCAAATACCGCTGGAGCTGTCCCAACCGCAAAGGAACGGATTTATACTCCTCTGTTTGGGGCACCTCGCAGGACTTGGCCGGATTCATCGGCATCAGCCCATCACGACAAGCCTCGTCCAAGCACCGCCGCAGGAGCAGGTGGATGCACCACACACTTTTGGCAGCAAGCCCGCTTTTGGAAAGAGATTTGTAAAACGATTGCACTCGTCGGGTGGTCAAATCGGTTAGTTCCATCCTGCCGATACCGGGGATGATGTGATTATAAATCAAATTCCGATACCCATTCTCTGTATGGGGGCTCCATGTGCCGATGCGCTGGGTAACCCATTGCTCCACCCATGCGCCGACGGTGATGTTTTTTTCTTCCTCCATTTTCTCGCCTCCTATCAGGGAATTAGGCTCCGCCACACGCACGGCGGCGCAGGGCGGAGCCTTTCACAGTGTTCATACAATCAGAGAGATAGGTAAGACGGCTGCTTACGTGATTTCACGCAAACAGCCGTCGTCATCATCGTTCATAACCTCAATGGCAATCCTTGCTCCCAAGCGGAAGCCGTGAATAAAGCTCTCCACCGCCGTGTAGCTCATTGCCAATATCAACAACTAGGATGTTGCGGACAACGAAAGTGAAGGAACAGCAAAAAGTATCACTTCATTTCTATCTCCGAAGTGCTACTTTTGGGAATGGCACCTATTCCTTTTCTGCAACTTCAAGCAAGCGCTTTATAACTCGCTCTTTATCCTTGTTTTCCGCAGGGATATTGTTTTCCCAATGCCGATCAATGATGTCGTAAACTGTTGTTACGATGCTACTTTCAGCGCAAAAACGTATAGAATCACTTACGCTTATAGCATAAAACTTGCTCTTGCAAAAGAAGAAAAATTTATCTGAAGGCAATTTTTCATATGGATTCGCCAATGCAATTGAATAACTACTTGGACTGCGTAGTAATTGGACCGTATTCCTAATGAAATCGCGGTACTGTGTATTAGTTATGTAGATGTCCTTTCCAACAACATTTGATAGTTCTGTAGAATAAATTCTTTCATAAGAAAGTGGAGTCTCAAGTTGAGCATCATACAGCAGATGCCGATATGATCCGGCAGCGGATAACACCTTATTGGGAAGTGTCTGTACATCTTTATCAGCGAGTGTTTTAAGTCCCCAATAATACCATTTTGGGAAAGAATATCACGC
>CAYNCW010000464.1:0-1536 GCA_964395635.1 uncultured Oscillospiraceae bacterium | reverse complement strand
TGGGGCAGTTTATCAGTACCACTCAGGATAAGAAAAACCAAGACATCAACACCATTGTTTCCAATGTAAACGATCTGTTGGATCAGCTCATCAATGAATCCTACGAGTATGTTGGCAAACCGGTAGCGCTGATGTCCAAAGAGGACAAAATCAAAGCGATTCATTATCTGGATGAGAAGGGTGCGTTTCTCATTAAGAAATCCGGAGACAAGGTCTCTAAGTTTTACGATATCTCCAAGTATACGCTGTACAACTATCTGGACAGCGACCCGGTTGAATAAAATCTGTGCAAGAGGTGACACCACAATGGAAACCGTTAAGTGGACCAAAAACCAGTGTCCAAAAACAGATTGTGCAACAGAAATGGCTCTTATGAGCATCCAAACCATGAACAGGGTGCGGGATTTTCACAAAAGCTTTCCCCAATACACCCAGACCCCGCTGGTGAAGCTGGATGCTCTGGCGAAAAAACTGGGGGTAAAATCGGTTTATCTTAAGGATGAATCCTATCGGTTTGGCCTCAATGCCTTTAAAGTGCTGGGCGGATCCTATGCAATGGCGGGATATGTAGCCAAGCTGCTGGGCTGTGATGTATCTGAACTTACATACGAAAAATTTACTTCAAAGGAACTCAAGGAGAAAATTGGTGAAGTAACCTTCTTTACCGCTACAGACGGCAACCACGGCCGGGGTGTGGCATGGGCTGCCAACAAGCTGGGTCAAAAATCGGTGGTGTTTATGCCTGCGGGATCCAGCCTTATTCGGTTGGAAAATATTCGCAAGGAAGGCGCCCAAGCCTCTATTATTGACGGCAACTACGACGACGCAGTGCGTATGGCGGCAGCAGAAGCGGCAAAGGTGCCCAATGGCGTAGTGGTACAGGACACCGCATGGGAAGGATATGAGGAAATCCCCAGCTGGATTATGCAGGGGTATGGCACCATGGCCCTGGAAGCCGATGAGCAGATGAAGGCTTATGGAGATAGCCAGCCAACCCATGTATTTGTTCAAGCAGGAGTGGGGTCTTTGGCTGGTGCGGTACAGGGCTTTTTCTCTAATGCATACCCCCACAATCGCCCGGTGGTGACAGTTGTGGAGGCCCAGGCAGCCGACTGCCTTTATCGGTCTGCCGTAGCAAAGGAATACCGCATTGTAGATGGAGAAATGCGCACCATCATGGCAGGCCTTGCCTGCGGGGAGCCCAATACCGTTTCCTGGAAGATTCTCAGCAACGACACCGACTTCTTTGTGTCTGCGCCGGATTGGGTGGCGGCAAAAGGAATGCGTGTGCTGGCAGCACCGCTAGGTGGAGACAACCGGGTGATTTCCGGAGAATCTGGTGCTGTGGGTGCAGGGCTTTTGGTAGCGATTATGACCAGCAAAGACGAGTCGCTGGCAGCACTTAGGCAGCAGCTTGGTCTGGGTGTGGATTCGGTGGTAATGCTTTATTCCTCCGAAGGGGACACAGACCCGCAAAAATATCAGGATATTGTTTGGGACGGTGAGTTCTGTTCCATTGGTTAAACCATACAACAT
>CAYNCW010000463.1:0-1541 GCA_964395635.1 uncultured Oscillospiraceae bacterium | reverse complement strand
GTTTCGTACCAGCTGTCTGTGTTGGTTTGGTTTTTTTTGTGCATTTCGAGTTTTTCACGGGGATAGTAAATCAAGGTGCAGAACTCGGCGCACTCTTCTTCACTGAGAGTTTGACCAAACACCTCGTTTACCTTCTCCCGAATAACTCCGGAACAGTTGTTGAGGATGTGGGTAAAGGCTTCGTATTCACCGTGAAGGTCGCTTAGAAAATGTTCGGTGCCTTTGGGTAGGTTTAAAATGGCCCGCAGGTTGATAATTTCGGTATAAACGCTTTGGATGCTGGGATACTGTTTGGCCAACAACTGTAGGTATTTGAAGTTGCTGTGTATCAGGTGTGTCACTTCAGCCATATGCGTTCCCTCCCCCTTTCAGTACCTACAGTATAGCACATAGACCGGGGGGAACTGTAAAAACATTGTAAAATTTGAAGAGTATCGGAACGTACAGCATCTTTTTATTGAAAAATAATAGAATTTGGGATATACTTTTTTCTATCAAACTTACATATTGGAGGAAAAACGTGTGAGCAAGCTGAGAGTAGCGGTAGTAGGATATGGAAATATTGGAAAATATGCTGTTGAAGCGGTTGAAGCCGCTTCAGATATGGAATTGTGTGGGATTGTACGGCGCAAGGCTGCTCCCATAGCGGCACTTCCAGGGGTCAAGGTAGTGGAGCGGGTGGAAGAACTGGGCAAGGTGGATGTTGTCCTGTTGTGCACCCCCACACGCAGTGTGGAGGAAACCGCTGTGGAGTATCTGAGACAGGGTATTCACACTGTGGATAGCTACGATATTCACACCAGCATTTGGGAGCTGCGCTGCAAGCTGGAAGAAGCCGGTAAAGCCGGTGGTGCGGTTGCAGTGTTGTCTGCCGGTTGGGACCCAGGCAGTGACTCGGTTGTGAGAGCATTGATGGAGGCCTGTGCACCTAAGGGCATTACCTACACCAACTTTGGCCCCGGCATGAGCATGGGCCACACTGTGGCAGTTAAGGGCAAAAAGGGGGTTGTGGGTGCGCTGAGTGTGACCATTCCGTTGGGAACCAGTGTGCACCGCCGGATGGTGTATGTGCAGCTGGAGCCTGGTGCTTCTTTGGAGGCAGTGACTGCTGCCATCAAAGCCGATCCCTATTTTGCCAAGGACGAAACCCATGTTATTCAAGTGGAGAATATCAATGATTACATCGATATGGGCCACGGGGTAGAGATGGTGCGCAAGGGTGTATCTGGAGCTACCGACAACCAGCTGTTTAACTTTTCCATGCGGATCAACAATCCAGCACTTACCTCCCAGGTAATGGTTGCCTGTGCCAGAGCCGCAATGAAGCAGCAGCCCGGTGCCTACACTATGATAGAGCTGCCGGTTATCGATCTGCTGCCGGGGGATAAAGAGACCTTGATTCGTAATCTGGTATAATTTTTACAGAATTAACCCAGCGTATGTTGGTATACGCTTCCCGGTTGCCTGGTCTGCCTTTTGGGGCAGTGGGGGTGGCCGGGGCGCCTGTGGCCCCCGCAGCAGCAGACCGGGTCGTGGCGCGG
>CAYNCW010000462.1:0-1543 GCA_964395635.1 uncultured Oscillospiraceae bacterium | reverse complement strand
ATGGAGAAGCACGTTGAGAGTTATATACTAACCGCAGGAAATGTGGATATTGAAGCTCCCGACTTAACAAAAAAAGACCGGCTACTTTATGCAAAAGAGCAGACTTTTGAAACATTCAAAAAAGTATTTCCCTATATCCTTGTGGGTGTCGGTATCGGTGCATTTATTCATAACTGGATACCCGAAGAATGGATAGCGGCTGTTGTTGGCTCAAACAATCCCTTTGGTGTCATGCTGGCAACCTTAATTGGTATTCCCATGTATGCTGATATTTTTGGAACAATACCGATTGCCGAAGCTCTACTTGCAAAGGGCGCGCAGCTCGGTGCAATTTTATCCTTTATGATGGCTGTTACTACGCTCTCCCTGCCATCTATGATTATGCTTCGTAAGGCTGTGAAACCAAAATTGTTAGCTCTATTTATTGGCATTTGCACGGTAGGCATCCTCATCGTAGGATATTTCTTCAATCTATTACAGCCTTTTATCATTTAATCGTGGCTGTGGTAAAATAAAAATTTTAAGGAGGATTTAGTTATGTCGCTATTTGGATTTAAGAAAAAGCAAGAGGAAACCACTCATTGTTGTGGTGAACAGGAAATCAAAACAACCTGTTCTTGTGGTGGGCAATGTGGAATTAGTGATGTCAAAAATGCACGTTTTATTGTACTTGGTGCTTGCTGTCAAAAGAGTGCAGATACCTTTACAAATGTAAAGAAAGCTGTTGCAGAGCTTGGATTTGAAGATGAAGTATTAAACATTGGCGATGCGGTCGAGATTGCAAAATATGGGGTTATGCAAACTCCTGCACTTGTTATTAACAGTAAGGTTGTATCATATGGAAAGCTGATTAAGGTCGAGGATGCAAAGAAGCTTATTGAAAAAGCAGAGGTGCAGGCATGAGTAACAAGAAATCATCGGGTATAGGATTTTTTGAGCGATACTTGACTGTGTGGGTAGCTCTTTGTATGGTTGCAGGAGTTTTAATCGGCAAGTATATACCTGTTATCCCTGCGTTCCTCGGCAAGTTTGAATATGCCAATGTGTCAATCCCTATTGCTGTCTTAATTTGGCTTATGATTTACCCCATGATGCTTAAGGTTGATTTTCAAAGTATCAAGGACGTTGGGAAAAACCCTAAAGGTCTATTTGTGACATGGGTAACAAACTGGCTGATAAAACCCTTTACAATGTTTGGCATAGCATGGTTATTCTTTTTCGTGGTATTCAAAGCCTTGATCCCCCCTGAGCTTGCTCGTGATTATTTAGCAGGAGCAGTTTTGTTAGGGGCTGCTCCATGTACTGCTATGGTTTTTGTTTGGAGTTATCTTACAAAAGGAAATGCAGCTTACACGGTTGTTCAAGTTGCAACTAATGACCTTATTATTTTGGTCGCATTTACGCCTACTGTTGCTTTTTTACTTGGTGTAGGTGGTGTACAGATACCTTGGGATACTCTCATTTTGTCGGTAGTTCTGTTTGTAGTTATTCCTTTGGCAGGTGGTATATTGACCCGTAGCCTTGTAACGAAGAAAAAGGGGAC
>CAYNCW010000461.1:0-1575 GCA_964395635.1 uncultured Oscillospiraceae bacterium | reverse complement strand
ATGCTAAATCGGCCAACCCGCGCTAAAGGTATTCTCGAAGCATTGCGCAAAATTATAAGCCGTTGCAAAAGGCACATAATGAACGCTTCGGTTTCGTCTCTTGTCTTGCAATTTTCAACCACAGCCAGCAACTCCAACATGGCGGTGTAGCCTACTTTATCGCGCAACCCCTCAGCGGTTTCTGGCAAGAGTTTTACGCTACGACGGAACGCAGCCAAGTAAGGACCTTTTGAGCATGGAAATAGATGTTCTTGAAGAAATGGGTTGACCGCATACTCGTCCAGTGAGCGCCCATTGAACGAACCCTCACCGTGATTGATGTATGGAAGTCTGATATTTACACTTGGGTCGATAAGGTGCATCAAAGCACAGCCTAAAAGAACCTCTCTGTATGATTGCGTTTTTGAGGCAAAAAGGGTATCAAGGTTTTCCTCGTTCTCGCTTAGAACTGCTTGCACTTTTTCACTGATATTGTCAGAAACCTGTTGATACAATGAATCCAACAAGTCTTTTGCGCTTTGATAGTCTACTTGTGCCATTAGAACACCAATCCTCATCGTTTAATTTATGGTCGAAATTTCTACTTCCGTTTTTTCACCCGGCGTACTGGAGCAGACGCATCCAGAACCTTCATCAGCACCCGCCATTCTTCTCTATTATACAACAAAATATCACGCGTATAAAGCAGTTTGTGAATCCTCACAGGCTGCTTTTTTCTTATCTGGGAAAAACGGCGATTTTGCCCTCAAAACCCAATTAGGCAACATACGGGATAGCCTATGAATTTTTGAGATGATAGCCATGCGCCCCACAACCGAATACCGCAGCCGACAGGATATCGGATGTTCGCAACCTTGCATTAACCTGCTCCCGGAGTGAGCAGCGCGAGGGCAACGACCGAGAGTTTTTGCTTCAATCTGCGCTTTGACAAAGAGGTGTGCCGCTGGGAATTTGTCGGCAACAGCGCCGAGGGCGATGACGATGAGGACGCGCTCATCTGCCTGCTGGATGATTTTCTGAAAGATGATTGGAGCGGAACGGCAACGGAATTATGCAGCGAGTTATCCAAGGCAGGCAGTGGCTTTGACCTTTATCCCGCCACCCTCACCAAGAAGTTGAAAGCCCTGTCCGGCGTATTCAAAAAGGATTTTCACATCCTCATCGACTTCGAGCGCACCCGCAACAGCAGGCGCATTTTTCTGCGGCGGGAACAGGGCGCGTGACAGTGTGACGGTGATTATGCCTATACAGAATGTGACACATGGCTTGAAGACGGTTGCGGAAACCCACATTGCGGTTATTGTGGTAAGCGCCCAGATAAACCTTCAAAGGCGCCTTTTTAACCCAAAGCAGGGATGGATAACACCATCTCTGCTTTTTTAAATGGTGGATTTTGCCATATATTCAGGTTATCATGTATAATGGGAGGAGCGGAAAATTGGAATTTAAAATCTTAAATAAGAGAGTGATTATTTGGAGGTATCACCGTGACTGATACTATAAATTCCATTTTGTATGACTGTTATGCCTTTAGAAGGGATTGGGATGCGCGCCATGACCAATGGAGAAAAAATA
>CAYNCW010000460.1:0-1593 GCA_964395635.1 uncultured Oscillospiraceae bacterium | reverse complement strand
TGCGTTTTTCCTTGATTTTATGAAATTTTTATAAGGAAATGTGCATCCATTGTCCGGATGAAAACCGCCGAGTGGTTAAAAACATCCGCATGTATTGATCCAAAAACAGTGCCATCCAAGCCCCTATCAGCCCCCATCCCAGCGGGTAAGCCATAACCCACGCTACCGCCGGACGCAACAGCACAATGCTGATGAGAGAAACAACTGCGGTATAGCGGGTATCCCCTGCTCCCCGCAGTGCCCCCATAAAAATTATCTGGCTGCACTGGGCCGCAATGATAAGCCCCATGATAACCAATATCGAGCTACCCACCTTTAAAATCTGGGGATCTTGGCTAAACAGCATAATCAGCTGCTTACCTCGGAAAAGGTAGAGTAGAAAAATAACCGCTGTGATGATATAAGAGAGTCGTTCACAGGCCTTTCCATACACAATGGACAGATCCGGGCGTTTGGCCCCCATATTCTGCCCCACCAAAGTGGATGCAGCGATGCCAAACCCTTCCCCAAAGGAGAAGGAGAGGCTGAGGATATTTAAAAATATATGATGGGCCGCAAACATAAGGGTGCCCAAACCGGCGGCAATTCTGGAAAACAAAAGAAAACCGGTACGCATACAAATCTGTTCCAAAAAGGAACCGGATGCAACCCGCAATATAGAGGACAGGGTTTTCTTTTCAAAGCGCCAACCTTCTTTGGTGAATATGTATAGCAGCCTGTTTTTATTGGCAACCGAAAGTATCGCCATCACAAAGCCGCAGGACCAACCGATTACGGTGGCAATTGCTGCCCCATGCACACCCAGCTTGGGAAAGCCCATCCTGCCACCAATGAGCAGGTAGTTGAGTATCAGGTTTACCAGGTTGGAGGTGAGGTTGATTTGCATAGATACCCTGGTCTGCCCAATCCCCCGCTGGGCAGCACTGATGGTGAGGGAAATATTGTTCAGCGGCATTCCCAGCAGTAAAATATCCAGGTACCCCTTTGCCAAATCTGCCGTATCCGGCTGCGCCCCTGCCAGCTGAATCAGGTTACCGGTAAAGGGTGCGGCTGCAACTGTGCTGAAAATGGATAGTGTCAGACTAATTAGAAGCCCCTGCTTTAGACAAGCCTCTGCACCCTCTTGGTTGTTTTCGCCCCTGCGCCGGGCGGTTATGGAAACAATTGCTACATTCAAGCAGATAATTGCTGTTTGCAAAATAAAACGGGGCTGGGTGACCAACCCCACCGCCGCAATGGCATGTTCTCCAACCGTGCTTACCATCATGGTATCTGCAATAGATACCAGCGACAGCAAAAAGGTTTCCACAATAGACGCCCACGCTATGGCATAAGCTGTTTTGTAAACGGTCTTGGTATCCGGCAGTTCTCCTCGCAGTAAGGATTTTTTCACCATAAATTCCGGTGCATAAATACGCCGGATAACTTGCGGCATCATACAAATGCCTCCCCTTGGTTACAGTTTCACATAGGAGTTATCATAACAATATTTAGCAGCAAATGCAAGATTAGCTGCTTTATTTTTACCACAAGTGGATAATAAAAATCCACCCGCTGAGCGGGTGGTATTTCTTATGCGGGCAAAGCCCTATG
>CAYNCW010000459.1:0-1597 GCA_964395635.1 uncultured Oscillospiraceae bacterium | reverse complement strand
AGTGGGTTAAAAGCTCCTGTGCATCGTCATGTGATACCGTTTGTTCCACTTCACGGGTTTCGGTGTATGTCATCGTGGCTATCTTTTCAGCAGTGACTTCTGCACCCATTTGTGCGGCAGTAACTGCTTTTTCAATGACAGCCGCAAGAGCAGGAGGGGTAACAGGTTTCGGCTTTTCTTGTTTTGGTACTTCGGTTGGTTCGACATCTGTGGTAATATCTTGTTTCGGGGTTATTAAAGCAGCCACATAATCGGCAATAACCTTAGCCTGCTCTGCTGATACAGTCCTTTCCTCGGTTACAGCGGTCGTAAAGGTCAAGCCGTTAAACAGTGACAACTGTAAAATGCCGAATTTAACGCCTGTTTCTTGCTCAATCTCACATTGGAGATTATCGGCAAACTCTGCGAAACTCTCGTTAGCCATAACGTGCAAAACATTGATATTTCTATCTTCAATACGGTCGCCCTCTTGGTTGACACATAGGCGCAAACCACGCCCCACCTTTTGCCGTGCGGTAAAGGTGGATTTTTGCTCAATCAACGTGCAGACTTGGAACACGTTGGGATTATCCCAACCCTCTTTTAATGCAGAGTGGGAGAAGATAAAACGCAGCGGACAGTCGAAAGACAATAGCCACTCTTTATCTCGCATAATCGTATTATAGGTATCGTAATCGTCTAATGTATCGCCCTTTGTGTTCTTGAAAATGCCCTTTTTATCCTGCGAAAAGTAGCCGTTGTGAACGCTTGTCACAGCAGCAGGGAATTTATCTCGTAATTCTGCAAACTTAGGGAGGGCTAAAAGCTCTGCATAACATTTCTCGAACATCTCGGCGTAAACGCCTTTTTCTCCCTCGACCGTGCGATACTTAGCAACTTCATCAATAAAAAACAGCGACAACACTTTGATACCCTTTTCGGTGTATCTTAGTTCTTTTTCAAGATGTGTTTCAATGGTACGGCGAATCTGCGCCCGTTTGATGACGTTTTCGTCTATATCTCCAAAGGCTTTACCTTTGAAGAGAAACTGCCCATCATCAAATTCTACTCCCTCGTTGCCGGGGGTGCAGTCGATACCGACGATCTTGTAGCCTTTATATAAATCACGTTCGCCTGAAAGTGCATACACATCAGTGCCGGGCTTGACGGTTAGCGTTTTACGCTCCACCTTGCCGTCTTTGCCACAGCGGTCAATCTCAATTTTAGCGGTGAAGCCATTGTCATTACTTACGGACACACAGCGGATATATGGGCGGTTGAAATCACTCTCCATTTGGTTTGAGGACACACAAATTTGCTTAACAAGCCCCATTTGATAAGCATCAACAGGGGTTAAGCGGTACAGCAGATTGATTTTCTCACGGTGCGTTGCGGAATAGCGGAACACTGCCAACGGATTCAATGAAGCAATTGCTTCCTTTGCCTTTGGCGTGTTGTCCACGCTCTGCGGCTCGTCTATGATAACAATAGGGTTTGTGTCCTGTATGTATTTCATAGCCGTTTCACCGGATAGCCTGTCCTGTGCTTGGTTGATGATATTTTCGGCTTTTTTGAACGCATCTATATTAATAATCATTATCTCGATGTCGCTTGATGT
>CAYNCW010000458.1:0-1606 GCA_964395635.1 uncultured Oscillospiraceae bacterium | reverse complement strand
TTTTAGGAAGCGCCCGTGCAGATTTCTTGCCGGACAGCACAACTTGGTTGTCCTGATCCAGCTTGCCGAGGTCGTGAAAAATAGACGCATTATTTATGACCGTACGCAACAAATCGCCATCCAAGCTTGCATACGGGTAGATTTCCTCTGAGGATTCTTTTGCTAGTACCAGCACACCCTGCACATGAGCTGAATAGCTCTGTGCAGGGGTATTCTCTTTTGGACTGTGCGCATAATACTTCATATCGTCATTAAGTCCACTGCTGAATGAACCTTTCCGAGTAAGGTATCCGGAAGCCCCTGCTTGTCCTCATAATCGCTCCATGTGGTTGATGCAACGGTAGCATCACCTATACGTGTTGGGGTGAGTGCTTCCAAAAGCAAATAATCAGGGCAACTGCCAAGGCTGTTCTTGTGCTCTATGTACCAAGCATGACGGAGACGTACATCGGGGCGAATGGCAGATCGGTTCAGGTCATAGGCTTTTGGGATCAACAGTTTGAGAAGCTCTATATCATCTGCAGTGCAGCCAGTTTTAGCGGCATAATTGGGATTCACAAAAAACGGCATACAGTACACGCCGTGTTCCACAATTCTGAAGGCAAGCGGAGCCATACCAGCGTTCTTGCCCTCTTGAACGCCTGATTTGTTCGTGTTTGTATGCCGGATGATGCTCACCGGTGATATTGATGTGCCAACTCCAAATTGAACAACACCTGTTTTGATAAACCCCTTATCTCCGCCTTCTTCCAAAAATGTATTCCCAAAGACATGTGCATCCCCATATTTCTTGACGAATGGGCTGTTTAAAAGTCTGCTTGATTAAACTTTCCACCATTACCCGACATTTCTTTTGTAATCGCAGCTCTGTCACGTCCATGTGATTCAAGGATACGATAATTGTCGGGATGGCTTGCATACGGTTCCGGCAGGCTGGAAAAAAACGGTGTCTCCGAATCCTCCAACAGATCGCGTAGCTTGCGCTTGAACGATACAGGTGAGATCTCTCCTAGGCCATTTGGCCGTTGGCGCGGATCACTTTCTCGATCTGGGTCGCCGTTAGGATTGGAGTTAACTGCCTCAATGACCAATAAGCCGGTTGCGCGTTTCACTTGATTATCCATTGTCGCTTTCTCCTTCTATGGTATTTTTGTGTTCACTTTGATCTTGTTCACTGGTTTCACGCTTTGGAAAGGCTGCAAGATACCCAAGAAAAACCTGCGCTTTCTCAATATCTCCTTACCTTACTACCTCAGTCAGTAGCGGTTGAAGCTTCATAGCAATGGACTCATAAAGCCGAAGATACCAGCCTGCTCGCCAGCTTTCCTTGCCCTTTGCCACCACCTTTTCGTTTGATAGCGTTTTGCCCATGCGATATATGGATTCATTCTGGTGCTAAGCTGCGCAAGTGCTCGCAAAGGTGTTTCTGCCGCTGTGACAAACATGGAATTTCCAGCTAGCTGCGGGGGCACATCCCCGCCTCGTTCCACAGTACAATACAGCGCGTGAAGCTCATCGGACACCTTTAGTAGCTGGCCAACTAAATAAGCGTTGGTTTCCATATAATCCTCCTTCTTACAGTCACATTTGTAAGGTATTAAACCGA
>CAYNCW010000457.1:0-1618 GCA_964395635.1 uncultured Oscillospiraceae bacterium | reverse complement strand
ATCCATAATGCGCCCCATAGATACGCAAGAAATCATGCCCGGCATTTTTGCCGTCAGAAATGATTTTGTAAATTTTTATCTTATTCAAAATGATGAAGGTTATATCGCAATAGATGCCGGAGCAGACAGCTCTAAAACGGTAAATGAGCTGCAAAAGTTTGGTATATCGCCGGATAAGGTTAACGCAGTTTTTCTTACACATTCTCACTATGACCATACCGGCGGTTTGAGTTTGTTTGATAACGCAACCATTTATACAGGGAACAGCGGATTGTCTGATAGATTCAATATGCCTTATCAAGCAATGTCGGATGGAGAAACTGCGGAGTTATCCAATCTATCAATTAAATGTATTTACACCCCGGGGCATACAAGCGGTTCGGTATGTTTTTTGGTTGACGGTAAATATTTGTTTGTCGGAGATACGCTAAGCTTGAAAGATGGCAAGGTTGGATTATTCAACTCGTTTTACAACAGAGACGATGAAGCCCAGAAGGCAAGTATTCAAGTGTTATCCAAGATAGAAGGCGTTGAATACATTTTTTCCGCTCATTATGGATTTGCAAATGGCGAAGCGTTTCGTTGACGGTAATAACATTCTAAACATAGTTCCAAAAAAATTATCAAAATAATTTTCAAAAAGGTCTTGTTCGTGACGTAACGTAATGATTTACACTATATGCAAGGGAGGAAAACGAGATGGATAATTACAGAGCAATTCCAGAGGGGCATATGACCGTTGGCGAGCTTGCCAAAAAGGTAAATGTAACCGTCCGCACCTTGCAGTATTACGACAAAGAGGGCTTGCTTACCCCCTCTGCCATGAGTGAAGGTGGGCGCAGACTTTACACAAACAAGGATATGGTTCGGCTTCACCAAGTCTTATCACTTAAATATTTAGGATTTTCACTTGATGACATCAGAAGCCGCTTAGTTTCGCTTGACAGTCCCGACAACGTCGCAGGTGTTCTTTCAGAACAGGCAGATATGGTTATAAAACAAATAAACGCTTTGAACGATACACTTACGGCAATCGAAGCACTTAGAGCAGAGGTTGTTCAAATGCGTACGGTGGATTTCAATAAATATGCGGAAATAATCCGAATGTTGCAGATGGGCAATCAAAATTATTGGGTTGTAACCCATTTTGATGAGAAAGTCATTTCTCACATAAAGGAGAGATTTACCGAAAAAAGCGGCAAGGCACTTGCGGAAAAATTGCAGACCTTATGTGAATTGGCGATTCAATTACAGAGCGAGGGCAAAGCTCCCGAAAGTGAGCAAGGGCAATCCTTCGCCAAGAGCTGGTGGGATATGGTGATGGAGTTCACCGGTGGTGATATGAGCCTTATCCCCGAGCTTAAAAAGTTTGCTGACAATCGACAGAATTGGAACAGCTACTTAAAAGATAAATTAGACGCTGCTGCACCTTTTATGCAAAAATCACTTGAAGTATATTTGGCAAAGCAAAATATGAATATAGGGGGACAGGACAATGACACAAGCAATTAAAGTTGACAATTTAGTCAAAAACTATGGCATAAATCATGTTATCAAGGGCATTTCCTTTGAAATAGGGCAAGGTGAAATTATCGCCCTGCTTGGAACAAACGGCGCA
>CAYNCW010000456.1:0-1623 GCA_964395635.1 uncultured Oscillospiraceae bacterium | reverse complement strand
GTGAAACCGAGAATATGCTGGTGGAGAATGAGTTGTGCATTGCCGATGGCTTGCTTGTCGAGGGGGATAATACACTGGCAGTACAGATTGCTTCGCCTATCAATCGTGTGCGCAATAAAGAGTATCCGGTGAAGGCGGTAGGTGGATGGAGTCTTTTCTATGACGAGATTCTTTGGAATCGTAAGCCTGCACACAGCTTTGGCTGGGACATTGCCCCCCGACTGGTTACTGCCGGCATCTTCAAGGACATCAGATTGATTCAAAAGAACCCCACCCATCTGGATGAGGTTTATTATGGCTGCAGCTTTGTGTCCAAGGAACGTGTGCGGTTGGAGGTGCGTTATCGCTTTCAAACTGATGTGCCTGTACTGGACGGCTTTTGGGTGGAGGTAACCGGCAGCTGTAAAGACAGCAGCTTTACAATAGAGGATACCGCACAGTTTGTCAGCGGTTGGCTTCGGATTGACATTGCAAAGCCGTATCTATGGTGGCCGGTTGGGTATGGTGATGCCAATCTATATGATGTGTGCCTGCGGATCAAGTATCAAGGACAGGTTGTATGTGAACGCAAGGAACAGATAGGTCTGCGTAAGGTGCATCCTGAGATCAGTTATCAGCCCGAGCGACAATTCTTTCGTTTTGTCATCAACGAACAGTTGATTGTGGTCAAAGGGACCAACTGGGTTGCCCTAGATGCAATCCATAGCAGAGATACCGAACGTCTTGCACCGGCATTGGAGCTGTTACAAGATATCGGTTGTAATATGGTGCGTTGTTGGGGTGGGAACGTCTATGAATCGGATGATTTCTTTGCATTCTGTGACCGCAACGGAATTCTCGTCTGGCAGGATTTTGCTTTTGGATGTTGTGTTTATCCTGAAACAGAGGCGTTTCAAGCGGTTATTGCGAAAGAAGCTGTTAAGGTGATCAAACGCTTGCGGAACCACCCGTCGCTCTGTCTATGGGCAGGTGATAACGAGGGGGATGCCATGATGTGTGACATGGGGTATCACACCAAGGAAGCCAGAGCGAATCTAATCAACCGTCAGCTTTTGCCTAGGCTGGTGGGCAACCACGATCCATACCGCAGTTACCTTGCTTCTTCGCCTTTTATTCCTGAGGATGCAACCGATTTCTATCAAGTACCGGAACAACACACTTGGGGTCCAAGAGATTACTTTAAAGGCAGCTTCTACAGCCAAAACACCGCTTCTTTTATCAGCGAAGCCGGTTTTCATGGCTGTCCGGCAGTGGAAAGCCTGCAAAAGTTTTTACCCGAACAAAGTCTCACTGCACTGGAATTTGACCGTGCATGGGACACCCATTCCTCTGATTATCTCAACTTCCGCAGAGCACCTTTGAACCGCAATCAGCTCATGAAACGGCAGGTAGAGCTGTTGTTCGGACAGGTGCCGCAGCAGCTTTCGGATTTTGTGTTTGCATCTCAGTTTTCCCAAGCGGAGGCGATGAAATATTTTATAGAGCGTGTACGGGCAAGCAAAGGTCGGATCAACGGCATCCTCTGGTGGAATCTGCTCGATTGTTGGCCGCAAATCTCTGATGCAGTAGTGGATTATTATTTCAATAAGAAGCTTGCATATTCCGTGATAAAGCGCTGCCAAC
>CAYNCW010000455.1:0-1642 GCA_964395635.1 uncultured Oscillospiraceae bacterium | reverse complement strand
TCAAACTGAATTTCCACCAAAGTATCGTTGCCCATTGCCTTGGCAGAAAGAACCTTACCATCGCCAAAGGCCTTGTGGCTGACCATATCGCCAGGCTTTACATCGTCGCCTTTGCTCGCCTGGGACGGTGCGGCACCTACGCCGATGCTGCCGCCGGAGGCGCTAATTCTCTTGCGGGGCTGGGGTTGCGCAGTTCCAGCCGGTTTGCGGGGCGGTGTAAGCTCCTTCGTCTCCACATAGTCGGATGGAATCTCCGCTACAAAACGGGAGGGGCGGAAAAACACCGTTTGACCAAACAGCATACGGCGTTCCGCACAGGTTATGCGCAGCAGTTTTTTTGCTCGGGTTATGGCAACGTAGGCAAGCCTACGCTCTTCTTCAATTTCTTCCGGGTTGGCCATGGAATTGCGTCCGGGGAAGATGCCCTCGTCCATACCGGCAATGGTTACATAGGGGAACTCAAGTCCCTTTGCGGAATGGATGGTCATGAGCACCACGGCATCTGATTCCTGGTCGTAGTTATCCAGATCGGTGTAGAGGGCGATTTCCTCTAAAAATCCAGATACTGTGGGGGTGCTGTTTTCTTGGCTGTACTTTATCAGGTTGGATTTTAGCTCCATGATGTTTTCCATCCGACCTGCGCCTTCAAATCCCTGACCCTCTAGCATACGCTGATAGCCTGTTTTATCCAGCACCGCGTCCAACAATTCCGAAAGCTGCACCGTTTGTGCCATCTGGGCAAGTGTTTTGATCACATCCGTAAACTCGTTTAAGGGCTGTGATTTTTTGGACAGCGCCGGATACCCTTCCGGATGGGAAATCACCTCAAACAGGCTGATTCCCAGTCCTTCTGCTATTTCCTGGGCAGCTGCAATGGTGGAATTGCCAATTCCCCGTTTGGGTTCATTGATAATCCGCAACAGACGCAGGGTATCCCCCGGGTTTTCCAAAATAGTAAAGTAGGCCAGCATATCCTTAATTTCTTTGCGCTCAAAGAAACGGAGCCCGCCTACTATCCGGTAAGGGATGGCGTTTTTGGCCAGCGCCTTCTCCACCGAGTTGGATTGGGCATTCATACGATATAACACTGCATAGTCTGAAAATTTTCCGCCGGCCTTTACATGCTCCAATATAGTATCTGCAATAAGCCGGGACTCCTCAACCTCATCCCGCAAACGATATACCTGCAGTTTGTCCCCGTCCCCTGCATTGGTCCACAGGTTCTTACCTTTGCGGGCGGTATTGTTGGCAATTACACGATTGGCAGCGCTGAGTATATTCTGAGTAGACCGATAGTTTTCTTCCAGACGAATAACGGTGGCACCGGTAAACTGATTTTCAAAGCTAAGGATATTTTCAATGGTTGCGCCTCTAAATTTGTAAATGCTCTGGTCGTCGTCCCCTACAACACACAGGTTCTGGTATTTTTGCGCCAACAGGCTAATGAGTGTGTATTGGGTATGGTTGGTGTCCTGATACTCGTCTACCATAATGTACCGGTAACGGTTTTGGTAATACTCCAAAATCTGCGGGTTTTGCTGAAACAGCCGCACAGTCAGCAAAATAATATCGTCGAAATCAAGGGCATTTGCAGCTTTTAACTGCTTTTGATAGTACTGATACACCTTGGCAATGGAGGTCA
>CAYNCW010000454.1:0-1643 GCA_964395635.1 uncultured Oscillospiraceae bacterium | reverse complement strand
GAGGGGAGCAATGGTTTTTTAAAAACCTTTTATGATGCAGGTATTATCACCGAATTGTTTCCCATCCTAATATTCATCGCCATAGGGGCTATGATTGATTTTAGCCAACTGTTGCGATCCCCCAAAATGATGTTGTTTGGTGCAGCAGCTCAGTTTGGCATCTTTTTTACCATTTTGGTGGCATTGGGGCTGGGGTCTGCTTTTCCCGCTTTGGGGATTGATCTGAAAGCTGCGGCCGCCATTGGCGTTATCGGCACTGCCGATGGACCTACCTCCATAGTGGTTGCACAAAAGCTGGCACAGCAGTATCTGGGTGCAATAACAGTGGCTGCCTATTCCTACATGGCATTGGTTCCCATCATTCAGCCGCCTGTAATTCGGGCACTAACCACCAAAAAAGAGCGGCTTATCCGCATGACATACCGGGATAAGTCGGTTTCCAAAACTGCTCTTGTCTTATTTCCTATCGTTATCACCCTGGTTGCAGGTATCCTAGCCCCAGAAAGCGCTTCTTTGGTTGGTTCGCTAATGTTTGGCAATCTTATACGGGAATGTGGTGTGTTGGAGCGTTTATCCAAAACCGCCCAAAACGAGCTGGCCAACCTGGTTACCCTGTTGTTAGGAATTACCATAGGCGCAACCATGCAGGCAGAACGGTTTTTACAGGTGCAAACACTGCTTATTTTGGCATTGGGGTTGGTTGCATTTATCTTTGACACCGCCGGGGGTGTACTGTTTGCAAAGCTGTTCAACCTCTTTTCCAAGGAAAAAATAAATCCTATGATTGGTGCAGCTGGAATTTCGGCATTTCCCATGTCCAGCCGTATTGTTCAGCGAATGGCGAAAGAAGAGGATCCCACAAATTTCATCTTGATGCAGGCGGTCAGCGCCAATGTGTCTGGTCAGCTTGGGTCGGTTGTGGCGGGTAGTATCATCTTGCAGTTGGTACCAATTTTGTTGGGAAGCTAAAAGGAGTGAAATAGTATGAACTTGGGTTTAGAATTAATGGGTTATGGTCTGGCTGGCGTATTTGCCACACTGTTCATTTTTATATTGGCTATCAAACTGTTGGTATTGTTGTTTCCTGCAAAAAAAGAAAAAGGCACAGACCATTAAGCTGAAAATAAAAACCGGCAAACTACGGAAAAATACCGTGGTTGCCGGTTTTTTTATGTTGGACACAAAGTAATGAGGTCTTGAAAAAACTGTATAAAGATGCTTCAGATAAAATCGCAAAGGAAGATATGAAGGTCACCATCACGAAGGTATCTGATGATGAGATAGGTCAACTTACCTCCTCTTTTGCACATATAATAAAGAGCACAGACAAGCAAGTGGATACCTTGAAAGCATTGGCAGGCGGTGCCAATATGCAATCTCAAAGCTCATTCCAACAGGCAGCAGCAATGGAGGAGTTGTCCACTGCCATTTCCCAGGTGGCGCAGAAAACCAAAGACAATACCAAAATAGCAGAAAAAGCTGATGTGTTGGCAGAATCCATCAAGAAGAATGCTGAAAAAGGTAGACAACAAATGGAATGCATGGTGCAGGCGGTGAGTGGAATTGGAGAAGCCAGTCAATCTATTGGTAAAGTGAAGCCCAGGCCACTATACAACAAAACGCCCTTAGCGTATCTAGTCAAT
>CAYNCW010000453.1:0-1657 GCA_964395635.1 uncultured Oscillospiraceae bacterium | reverse complement strand
AGTTACCCATTTTGTTGCAGAACCGGTGCCCCTATTATCTTTACCCATTCCGGCATTTTACACAACAAGTTTATTTTGCCATCTTTTCCCGCAGCTGGGCCAAACATTTAAAAACCGCATTGTATCCACCTATTGCGGCAATTTTGGGCAGTTTTGGACAATATCACCAATGCAGTCTTAAACCATCCCTTAGTACCTGGGATTCCACGGTATGGTATTCATAAACAAAAGAGTGCGTGGGTTACCCACACACTCCCAATGGGTATTCCCCCTCAATCTTGTTGTTCCTTTTGCAGCAATAGAAGCTCCTCTGGAGAAAGTCGTCTGGCCTCTCCCGGCTCTAACGCCTTATCCAGGTGCAGCGAGCCAATGGCTTCTCGGCGCAGATACAGCACCTTGATAGAAAAACAAGCGAACATCCTCT
The DNA here is from genome assembly GCA_964395635.1 of uncultured Oscillospiraceae bacterium. Taxonomy (GTDB): domain Bacteria; phylum Bacillota; class Clostridia; order Oscillospirales; family Ruminococcaceae; genus WRAV01. The sequence continues at coordinate 1,233 of CAYNCW010000453.1, read as the reverse complement.
TTACCTGGTGAAACATGCCCTCGTATATCACCAATTCCGTACAGGGGTTTTCTCCATCCTGCAGCACCCGAAACTTGGCAGGTGAAGTCACATCTCCCCCATCCAGCACCAGCTGCTGAGCAAATGCACTCTGCAAGAGTGCCTCATCCACCGGCCTGTCCAAAACTGCATGATAGGTTTTTGGCAGGTGGTTTTTGGGGGATAAGATTCGGTGTGCCAAATCCCCATCATCGGTAATTAAAACAAACCCTTCTGTATCCTTGTCCAGTCTGCCTGCAGGAAACAACCCTTTTTGCTTTAAATCCTCCGGCAGCAGATCCAATACTGTCCTTGTGTGGTTGTCCCGGGTGGCGCAAAGAACACCGGCAGGCTTATTGAGCATAATATAAACAGGCCCCAGGGGCGCCAGTGTTCTACCGGCTACCACTACCGTATCCCCCACTCCCACCTTGTAGTCGGAATCTGTAGACAAGGCGCCGTTAATCTGCACCAACCCTTTTTTAATAAGCCCCTTAGCATCCTTACGGCTAACCCCGGTGCGATCTGCAACAAGCTTGTCCAAACGTTGTGTTATCATTCTATAGTTCCTTTAAGCCCCAATGCTTCTGCACAGCCTTGCATTGCCAGGATGCATTGGGTAATCAGCTCCTCTACGGTGGTATCCAGCATCTCTGCTCCTTTGGCGATAACCTCCCGGTTAACCCCTGCAGCAAAGCTGGGAGATTTAAACTTCTTTTTCACCGAACTCAGGGTAATATCCAATACGCTCTTGGAGGGGCGCATCAAAACTGCTGCCGTAATCAGCCCTGTCAGCTCATCGGTAGCATACAGCACCTTTTCCATGGGCAAGGTTGGCTCCACATCATTGACCATCCCCCATCCATGGCTGATTATGGCATGGATATACGACGGGTCAACATCCTGCTCTTGTAGAATCTCTTGGGATTTAGAGCAGTGCTCATGGGGAAACTGTTCATAGTCTAGGTCATGAAGCAGCCCTATCACACCCCATTTTTCAGGGTCCTCCCCCATTAACACCGCATAATGACGCATGACCGCTTCAACCGATAAAGCGTGTTTGCGCAGCGCATCGGTGGCTGTATATTCGGTGAGCAACGCCCAAGCCTGCTCTCTGTTAAGTTGTTTTGGCAAACTAAATCCCCCCGTGCATTTTATTTTTTATCATACACTATACAAACACCTTTTTGCAAATTGTTTTTATGCAAAGCAAAG
>CAYNCW010000452.1:0-1664 GCA_964395635.1 uncultured Oscillospiraceae bacterium | reverse complement strand
CGCTTTCCTGGTTTTCCTCTTTCACCTGTTGTAGCATCTGGGCTTCTTCTTGGCTGGAGGGTGCAGCACTGACATGCTCCCCATGAGCCATGCGCTCCTCCATCTCCTCAATCATACCCTTTACCGCTAGCCCGCCAATTTTGCCCCGAATTCCTCTAAACTCCCCGTGTTTGGACATATAGCCAAACCTCCTTTTTTAGTAGTGTTTTCAAAAAAAGAGGCAGCTATGCTGTCAATGGGTGGAAGTAAAAAATGAGAGCGTATCTGCATCACAAATCCGCCCTCTTTGGTAAAACTTATAATACAATACACCCAGCAAAGGGGGCATATCGTGCCTTAAACCCTTCCACTGTAGCAGATTTCAGCATACCGTCGGTTCCGTTGGGTTTTGGCTCCACCTTTTTGTTGCTGAGCCTGGGATCCTTTGGTGCATACCAGTTGGCTTCAGAAAAATACACCATATTGTCCTTAACCGCTTCGATAAATGCCACATGGCCATATAGCCCCCGGGCCCATACTGCAATGGCAGGGGCCACCAAGGCATCCTCTGGCTTGGTCACCTTATACCCCATAGTGGGTGCTGTAGTATACCACTTTTTGGCGTTGGAGGTGGGTAGGCGTTTAATGCCCTTTACCTCATGGGCGCGGCCGATACAGTACCAGGTGCATTCCCCTACAAAGTTGGGGTATAGTGGATTGTTTGCTGGGTTGTAAAAAGAAGCCGCAGGAAAGGATGTCACTTGCTGATTGACAGTCAATTGTTGAGGCATAGTAAGCTCCAATTTGTGATTTGGGGAAGCAAGCTCCCACTGTAGTGTATGATATCCAGTGGCAAGTGTTTCCTAAATGTGAGTTGTTATAGGAGCAAACAGTGTTGGGCCTCTTCTTGGGGGGAGTATTACCCTATAGGTTAACGAATATTGTGCTACACTTCACAGCAACAGCAATTGTTTGATATTTTCCCCACATATTCGCTTCATATCCTGCTCTGAAAGCTGCAATTGTCTGAGCCGTAGAAGTATCTTGTCTATATTATGATTGCCATATGGTGTGTCGCTTCCAAGGAGTAACTTTGCTGCTCCAAATGCATTGATTGCCTGTTTTAAAATATCTACAGAGTATAACTGTGGTGCAGATAAATCAAAATATACGTTATTATTTTTTAGCCTGTTTATCATATAAACTGAGCCTATCATATGAGCCACAATAAACACTGTATCTGAAAAGCGGTTTGCAACATCAACAAATTTGAATACTTGTTCTTTGGATAGCAAGTGTATAAATACGGGTATCTTATTTTCGCCACCCCATGCAAATAGCCTATAACAGGTTTCGGATTCTATATCAAAATCAGTTATACATTGATGCAACTTTATCATGCTAAAGCCATGCTCCATGTAAAAACTGGCCATTTTTTCAAAACAGGTATTCTCTAATGGGTTAGCCCAATATGTGTTAACAGCTTTATTTGGCAGACTTTTCGAGATATTGGAGACAAATTGATTTTGTTCATCAAGATGTGTTGACAGCTTTTTTAGCTTTGTGACCTTACAAATAAGTTTATTGAACGCATACGCCAGTTTTTCCCCTTTGATTAGGCTGGAAAGCATAGGATACCTATAATTCTGAACGCTATTGGGCTCACCACCTGATAAAACAACCAT
>CAYNCW010000451.1:0-1691 GCA_964395635.1 uncultured Oscillospiraceae bacterium | reverse complement strand
GTCCTGTACACCCAATTTAATGCGCGCCACAGCATCGGTTATTTTCCGGGTAACAAATTCTTTGCCGCGGCGTTCCGACTCGTGATTAAACAAGATTCCCGAGCATGCGTACATGTCAAAACTCTCGCGGTAATTCTTAGTAATCCAATGACCATAAAGTTTTGCTACGCCATAGGGGCTGCGCGGATAAAACGGCGTTTTCTCAGATTGCGGCATCTCCTGAACAAGGCCAAACATTTCAGAAGTAGACGCCTGATAAAATCGACATGATGGCTTTACTATTCGGATTGCCTCCAGCATATTGGTGACGCCTACGGCATCAATATCAGCAGTGGCAATAGGCTGCTCCCAGCTGGTAGCTACAAAGGACTGTGCTGCAAGATTATACACCTCATCCGCTTGGGACAGTTTCATTGCGCTTACAAGCGATACAACATCGGTCATGTCTGCATAAATAAAGTGAATTTTCTCCTTAATATGCTCGACATTGCCGTAATCTACTACGGACTTCCTGCGCATTATGCCATACACTTCATACCCTTTATCTAACAAAAGCTCCGCTAAATAAGAACCGTCTTGTCCCGTAATTCCAGTAATTAAAGCTTTTTTCACAACTCTTCCTCCGTTATATCAGTTCATTTCTGTTGCAAATTTTTAAGTTTTCAATGACCTTTTTCACATCTTGTGTCGCATCTTTAGAACATATTAAAATAGCGTCATCTGTATCGACGATGACCATATCCTCAAGTCCTACTGCCGCAATTAGTTTTTTATCGCCAATAATAATGGAATTCTTTGTTCCAATGGTAATGGCATCGCCCTGCACCATATTCCCCAGATCGTTAGTGCGGTTGATGCGTTCAAGTGCCAACCAGCTCCCGACGTCATCCCAGCCGAAATTTCCTGGAACAGTGTAAATATTGGTAGCGCGCTCCATGATTCCATAATCAACGGATTCTGACGCGAAGGCGGCGTACTCTTTTGCGAGAACCTGCTCATAATCAGATTCGCCAAAAGTTTCCCCGATCTGCACAAGACCCTTGTATGTATCGGGTAACAATTCCTTAAATCGTTCCATGATAGTGGATACTTTCCATACAAACATTCCACTATTCCATAGATACTGTCCGGATGAAAGATATTCCTTGGCAGTATCGATGTCGGGCTTCTCCACGAACCGCTTTACCACATAGACTCCGCGATGCCCCGTTTCTCCTTCGTCGCGGCCAAAATTAATATAGCCATAGCCGGTTTCCGGATATGCGGGAGTAATACCAATGGTCACAAGGTTGCTATCTACTAAGGCCACCTCTACTGCTTGGGATAAAGTATCTAAATACATATCGGTAAATTTGATCAAATGATCCGAAGCAAGCACCAGCGTTACAGCATCGCCATATTTCTTTTGAATAACAGCCGCAGCAAACCCAACACAAGGCGCTGTGTTGCGCGCCATTGGTTCCGCTAGAATATTTTCCTCCGGAATTTGTGGAAGCTGCTGCCGTACAAGTTCCACATAACTCTGATTTGTTACAATAAACATATCCTCATATGAAACGAGAGGCAGATGTCTCTCAGCTGTAAGCTGTATCATTGTTTTTCCGTCTGATGTCAAGGAGAGAAATTGTTTAGGTAATCCGCTGCGGCTTTTAGGCCAAAAACGCTCCCCTTTTCCTCCAGCCATGATGACT
>CAYNCW010000450.1:0-1706 GCA_964395635.1 uncultured Oscillospiraceae bacterium | reverse complement strand
CATGCTTCACCCGCTCGGCCTCCTCGGCCCGCTTGGCATCACTCCACTTGTCCATTGAGCCTACCAGGTACCCGGTAATACGGCGGATTCGCTCGAAGGGTACGTCTTTGCCTGTGCTGGTGAGCGGGTAGTAGGTGTTATCCATCGGCGGCTTCCTTGTCGAAGATGGTGCCGATAACTTTTCGGCACGGTTCTTTATCTACATACCTGATGTATCTTTCTCCGTTTCGGTGCGATACGATCATGAATCTTGCGCTGCCGTCTTGCCACTCTACAACCCCGTACCATTTTCGGTCATCAATAACCACATCCCCTTCAAAAATCCGCTTCCCTTCTTTATCCAGCAGCCCGGTAAACTGGCACACGGTTTCGGGGATAACATCTACCCACAGGCCGCTATTGTCGTCGCTTGAAATTACAATCATTTGTGGCCTATCTGTCATCGTTCCGACAATATCCCAATCCTTTGGCGAATAAATTCCCTCAACCCACCGCCCGGTATATTCCTTTCCATCCACCACAATCACGGTGTTGCTGTCCTCGCATGGGTGGAACCCACGGAATAATATTTCTGTCATTTTAATGCCTCCCTCAATTTTTCCAGCCTGTCGGCGTGTTGCCAACGCCAATTAACACACTCATCATCGTTTTTACAAACAAACTCATGCGGGCAAGGCTCCCATCCATTTTCACAAGTTATTTTTGCTGTGCAGGACTGATGAATATCTTTTACAGCTAACCCCAGCAACTCCACTGCCTCGGCAAGCTGGGCTTTGTAGTCTTTTCCCTCCTGCTTCGTTTTTGCCAGCTGGGCTATTTCCTCCACGGTCAAAATCTCGGTGCCGTCCTCGGCGTGGGTGGCATCTTCGTAGGCGGCCAACAATTCGACGGCCTCTTCCAAAACATCTTTGCTATAAACTCCGTCCCAAAGCACTTGTTCTTTTCCGCTGTGCATTATTGCTTGGTTAATCAGTATGTGGCTGTGTGCATTTGTCAATCTAGCCATCGTTTTCCTCCATCCTCGCCCCGCAGTTAGGGCAGTAATTATCGTTTCTCAACCAGATATTCCCCTCTCTATCATTTTTAATGCAGCATGATTTTCTCCATATTTCTTTATCCACCAATAAACGGTGAAGCAACTTAAATCTGTATCCTCTACCCATTCTGCCACGCATTTTGTTACATTGTTTATGGTGATAAACTTCGTATTTCTTCTGTTCCTTGAGTTTTTCTTTGGAGTTACCCATCTGCAATTTTCCGGATAATATCCCTTATCGTTATCTATTCTGTCTATTTGAAGTCCTTCCTTATATCCATTGGAAAAAGCCCAGGTGGCGAACACGGCTGCATCATGCCATTCTTTGCAAACCACAATCCCCCTTCCGCCGTAATCTTTATATTTATCTCTATTTGGATTCTCGCATCTAGACTTCATTGACATCCACATTCCAAACAACCTTGGTTGATTTTTCGATAATCCGTGTGTCATTCTTTTGTTTTTTTCATATTCAATTTTCTTTATTTTTTCTCTGGTGGCTTCTGTTTTTGTGTTTTTGCATATTTCTTGGCACGGTTTAAATTCCATTCTCGGCCTCCTCCCAGTTTTCCGGGTTCATGTAGCAATCGGGGCATTCAAGGCTTTGGCAATACAGGCACATATCCATCCCATCGATACGCGCCGCCTTACAAATAGCCTTAAAATCTGG
>CAYNCW010000449.1:0-1712 GCA_964395635.1 uncultured Oscillospiraceae bacterium | reverse complement strand
CATGGAGGGGTGGATATTCGGGTGTTGAAAGAGATATTGGGACATGCTAACTTGGCCACAACCGAAATTTATACCCATGTTTCGGACAAGCAAATTGAAGATGCTGCAAGCAGCTCGCCTTTGGCAAGGGTAAAAGTAAATCCAGAAAAATCAAACAAGTAACATAACAAACACCCCAATAGCTAAACAGATGCCTACTGTTTAGCTATTGGGGTGCGGCTAATTTTGCGCCTTGTATACTGGCTTGTACAATTACAGCGTTTTTGCAAATGCTTCGCCAAAGGCTTTGGCGGATTCCATATCCGTTTTGTTGGGCACAAAGTTTACCTTCATCTGCTCTGGGTACACATTAACTTTAACCGAAGCCAAGCGATCAACTACATGGGGGATTCCTTCTCCGCTCCAGCCGTAAGAGCCAAATACTGCTGCAGGGCGTTTTTGGATGCTCACTGCTTCGATATAGCTCAACAGTTGCCACACAGGCATAACCGCATCCCGGTTAATGGTGGGGGTGCCTATCAAAAATGCGTCGGATTCATTTAAATGGTTCGCCAACACACCCATATCATGTTCAATGATGTTAAAGGTATCTACCTCGGCATCCGGCAACACGCCACGAATTCCTTCTGCAATTGCATTGGCCAGAAGGGTGGTATTTCCGTAAGCAGAAACATAGAAGATGGGAATTCTCTTATGGGAATGGGCAACCGATGTTGACCACTGAGCATACTGCTTGAGTACCTCCGGCAAAAATCCCTCTTTAGATAGAATGGGGCCGTGGCTTGGGAGCGCATAGCAAATATCTTTATCCTTAATCTTTGCCAAACCATCGGTAACATATTTGGGGAAGGGCCCAAATATGCAGTTGTAGTAATATTTTACCGCATCCCAGTACAAGTGGGGGTAGACAATCTTGTGGTCAAACATTTGAGGCTCGCAATAATGGGCTCCCAAAAAGTCGCAGGAAAACAGCAGCTTATCCTCTGGCAACCATGTGAACATGGAATCCGGCCAATGGAGAAAAGGCGCACTGATGAACTCTAGGGTTTTACCGCCCAAGTCTAGCTTGTCGCCATCCTTTGCCACGTGGATTTTTACATTTGGATTGTTGGTAATTTGTTTAATGTAGATAGACCCGGCTTGACTTACCACAATGGTAAGATCGGGGTATACTTCCAACAGTTTTGCAATGCATCCGGTGTGATCTGGTTCACAGTGATTGAGAACCAAATAATCCAGTTTACTGCCCTGCAATACAGTTTGCAGATTGTTTGTATAATAATCAAAAAAGCTGAGGTGAGCAGCTTCAACTGCTGCTGTTTTTTGGGTTCCCTTAACAATGTATGAGTTATAGCTGGTACCGTATTCGGTGCGCATAATAACATCAAATATTCTCAAATTGGGATTGAGTACACTTGTACAATAAACGCCATCTATAATTTGATGCAAAAAATTCCCTCCTACAACATACTAATAACAAACCACCTAATAACAAACCACATAGTACAGGCACCCGGCACGAAAATTGGCCGGGTGCCTGCAACCATCAAACTTTATTCTTCTTCAAACAGATCCTTACCTACTCCGCAAGCAGGGCAGATATAGTCGTCCGCTACATCCTCCCATTTGGTGCCGGGGGCAATGCCTTGATCTGGATCCCCTGTTTCAGGATCATACACATAACCACACACAGTGCAAACATACTTTTTCAT
>CAYNCW010000448.1:0-1712 GCA_964395635.1 uncultured Oscillospiraceae bacterium | reverse complement strand
TACTTGGATTTTTATGGTAAGATATGTGTAATAGCTGTTAAGGTATTAACAATGCAGCTTTAATTATTTAGCATCCTAATTAAATTTAGGGGAAGAACCTATGTCGAATACAATCGCAATAACGATAGTTTTGGATGGTTACACACAGCGCATACGAGCCCTTAGAAACCAGAACTTACTGCATACTTTGCATGCGGCAGGAATTCAGATCCAATCCGCATGTGGTGGCAATGGCTGCTGCGGAAAATGTCAAATAAAAGTATCTTGTGGAATTTTGGACATAACCAGTTCTGATGAAGCATATTTTACAAAAGAACAGCTTGTACAAGGGTATCGACTGGCCTGTACAGCATATCCCCAAACCGAACTGACCATACAGATTCTTTCTGCTGTGGAAGAGCAGTTTGCCCCAGTTTTTGTGCAGACCCAATCCGACACAAATCAAAGTGCGGTTCAAATACAAAAGGTAGAATGTCATCGGTTAAGGGAACTGATTTATAAAACTGCGGACGAGGCAACAAAAGACTATATTCTAGAAAAAGATAAAGAACTAACAAGGCAAGGTATCTGCAGTGCCTATGTTTGTTGGTATGATGATAAATTGGTGGATATAAACCCAGAGCCAAAGCAGTTTTATGCTATGGCAGTGGATATTGGTACCACAACCTTGAGCTTGGCATTAGTAAACCTACAAACGGGGCAGATGGTTGAGTGCCTTTCTATGATCAATAAGCAGCGAGACTATGGGGCAGATGTGCTAACACGAATTGTAAAGGCTGAAAACGGTGCACTTTCCCAGCTAAGCAAAATAATAAGGCAGCAGATAGATGATGGTATGAAAACCCTATGCCAAAACCACAATGTGGCTGCGGAGTGTTTAGTAAAGGTTGCTGTTGCCGGTAATACCACAATGCTGCATCTACTATTGGAATACAGCTGCAAAAACATCGGCGTTTATCCCTATAAACCAGTCACCCTGGACTTTATGTCCTTACCATATAGTCAAATATTTGCAAGGGAGGGTATCAGAAGCACGGTGGATATCTTGCCGGGCCTTTCTGCTTTTGTGGGGGCGGATATTACCGCAGGCATTTTAATGACCGAGCTGCACAAAAGTGAAAAACCGGTCATGCTCTTGGATATAGGAACCAACGGAGAGATGGTGGTAGGAGGAGATGGAAAAATATTTTGCACCTCTGCTGCTGCAGGACCGACCTTTGAAGGGGCAAATATTCTTTGGGGCACAGCCAGTGTGCCTGGTGCAATCTCTGGGGTGGAGTATCAAAAAGGTGCATTTCAGGTAGAAACCATAGACCACCGCCAACCGGTGGGAATCTGTGGTTCAGGGGTTATTGATACAGTTTATGTCTGTTTGACCAACGGGCTGCTACAAGATTCCGGGCGCTTGGCGCCGTCAGTTTCAGCCGAAGGTATTCTGCTTAGCACAACTGGTAGCCATCAGGAAATACGGTTTACCCAAAAGGATGTGCGGGAGCTACAACTCAGCAAAAGTGCTATTCGCTCCGGAATCGACAGTTTGCTGGCGCTATCCGGATACAGCTATAGTGATATACATACAGTCTACATGGCTGGCGGTTTGGGGTGCAAAATCAAACCCCAAAGTGGTACGGGCATTGGCATGATACCCAAAGAATTGGAAGAAAAAATTGGGCCGGTGGGCAACAGCTCTTTGGGAGGGCTTATCAAATACC
>CAYNCW010000447.1:0-1730 GCA_964395635.1 uncultured Oscillospiraceae bacterium | reverse complement strand
GGCGGGGCAAACTGCCCGATAAAATTCAAGTAGATGTCTACTTGCTGTGTTCGTTTACCGCTTGACTTATCGGCTTCGTGGACAATAACTTTTTCAACAAATTCGGTGAGCATTGGTGCAGTTAGTTCAGAAAAATCTGTGTAACGCTTTGCCAATTCCAAAAACTTATCAGCACGAAGGCTGTCGCTGTCAAATTGCTCAAGCTCTGCCTTTAATTCGGCAGTCTGCCTTTCCAGTTCGGTTTGCTCATTTTCGTAGCCACTTGACAAAAGACTAAACCGTTTTTCGTTAAGTACGCCCGCCGCAAAGTCCTCATAAGTTTTGCGGAACAGCGTGTCCAATTCGGCAATTCTTTTTTCGTTTTTGGTGATTTGCCGCCTGTGATTTTTCGCTGATTCGTTCTGCCTAACATTTGATGCTTCACGGATAACTTCCACAAACGCCTCTTCATTTTCACGGGCATATACCGTTGCTCGCTGTATTGTTTCCAAGATGAGGGTGCTAACAGACTCCGTGCTGATGTAATGCATAGTGCAGTCGTTGTGGTGGATATAGTAGGTGGGGCAAGTGTAGATGTTTTTCGCTTTCTTTTCTATGGTTTTACCGTTCCGCTTGTCTGTGGTCTCACAGGCTTTAACACGGTGATTATATAGTCGCTTTCCACAATCAGAGCAATAGAGAAATCCTGTAAGCGGATTAGCTTCACCGAGGGTATCTGTTCGCCGCTTTACCGTGCGGCTTTTTTGTGCCGTATCCCAAACATCTTGTGTTACAATGGCCTCATGGGTGTTCTCAAAGATGAGCCAATCCTCTTTGGGCTTCCACGTCATATTCTTGTCCTTGAAATACTTTTTCTCCGTGCGTAGGTTGACTGTATGCCCTGCATATTCAGGTTTGGCAACTATCTTTGTCACAGTTGATGGATTCCATTCATAACGGTGTTTCTCATCAAGCCATTGGTGGTCGCCTACACCGATTCTTGACATATGATAGCCCGGTGTTTCTATGCACTCTGCTTCAAGTTGTCGTGCAATTTGAAACGGTCCCATGCCATCTATTATCATTTGGAATATGCGACAAATAATTGGGGCGGCTTCGGTGTCTACAAGCCATTTAGACTTGTCCTGTGGGTCTTTGATATATCCGTAAATGCACTTGTTTGTGGTGCGTTTTCCGCTCTTTCCTTTGGCTTGGAAAACCGTTTTCAGCTTGCGTGATGCGTCCCGCGAATACCACTCACTCATGATGTTAATAAACGGTGCAAATTCAAGTGTTTCGGGGTTAATGCTGTCAATGCCGTTGGTGACCGCAATGAACCGAACGCCAAGTTTTCGGAACATCTCCATATACATACCGACTTGAACGTGGTCCCGGCCAAAACGCGTCAAATCTTTCATGATGCAGCATTCTACATTACCTGCTTCAACTTCTGCAATAAGTTGTTTCCAAGCGTCACGCTCAAAGCGTACACCGGTTATGCCGTCATCAAAGAAATGTACAAGGTTAGTGTAACCCAAACTTCGGGCGTGAGTTTCTAAGATGTGCCGTTGGTTTTGTATTGATAGACTATCGCCGCTTAGTTGGTCTTCACGACTAAGCCGAGAATATAGTGCAGTGATTTTGGGTTGTTCGGGGCTGGTCGCACGCTTTGCGTGCTGCTCGCCTATGCAACCGAGCTGCTTGTTCATAAGGAACTCCTTTCAAGCAGCCACTCCATCCGTAGCAATGCT
>CAYNCW010000446.1:0-1730 GCA_964395635.1 uncultured Oscillospiraceae bacterium | reverse complement strand
ATAAACACTGGGTTTTTAGGCTTGTGGCTACCGTTTAGATTACTTCATTTCGAGTGCTACACCTTCGACCACTCGAACAACTCTCCATAAATACTATTAAATTTTGCAAAGTGTTAGAAAACCACTTGGATGGCAACCATGAAACCAGATCAAAATTGCACTAGATTCGAGTGCCGCTTCAATATATTTCCAACCATTTCCCAGCAAAAATTGCTTAAAAATTAAGACAATAATTAACGGGTAAACATCGCTAATCTTATCTCAGTAATAATCACGCTTAACTATTTTATCAAATATCCAGCTCTTCGTCAATAGAAAATGCAAAAACCAACTGTTGACAAGCCCATTACGAAAAGGTAAACTAATTCTATTAAATCTATAGGCAAAGGGCAGGTTTGGATGCAACAAATACTTGGCTATATGCGAAAAGCAATCTTGGACTATAAAATGATCGAAAACGGAGATACCGTGGCTATTGGTGTCAGCGGCGGCAAAGATTCGGTGGCACTAGTGGAAGGGCTTAGTCGGTTGCGTGCCTTTATCGGTATACAATACGATATCTTGGCAATAACCATTGACCCTTGCTTTCATGGCCAGCATACCGATTTTTCTCAAATTACACAACTGTGCCAACGCAACCACATACCCCATATTATTAAACGAAGCGAGTTGGGGGAAATTGTTTTTAATATACGCAATGACTCCAGCCCCTGTAGCCTTTGTGCCAGAATGCGCCGTGGTATGCTCCACGATATTATGAAGGCACAAGGTGCCAATAAACTTGCTTTGGGTCATCATTATAACGATGCTGTGGAAACCTTTGTCATGAACCTGTTTTATGAAGGACGTGTGGGCTGCTTTTCGCCGGTAACCTATCTTTCACGGAAGGACATCCATGTTATTCGTCCGTTGATCTTTGCGCCCGAACGAGATATTATCAGTAATGTGCGCCGAGCAGAATTGCCAATCGTAAAAAGCAGTTGTCCAGTAGATGGTGCTACCTCTCGGGAAGCAACCAAACAGTGGCTGGCACACATGGAAAAATCCGGTCACTGCGGCATTACCAAGCGCATATTTGGAGCCATTTGCCGTGGCCATATCAGCGGCTGGTAAAAAACTATACAAAAGGACGATGTAAAGCATCTGTTTTACATCGTCCTTTTTTCCATTCCCCTATCTTTCCAGACTCTCTATCAAACAAATAAATTTATTACATCAACTGTGTTTTCCTATCAACACCAACTTGCCACTGGCATAGATTGCGTCTACAGTTGATACACTCTGCCTTCAGTGACACGCCTATACCCATACCGCTTGAGAATTGTCCCAAGGACAATTCTCAAAACATAGGGCAATTTCCCAGTCTTGTCAACCCTGTTGACAACTTGAATCTTCCCTACTTGTCCGATACGTCCAAGGAACGCTTGCTTTTCATGACCAACGCCAGGTCATTTCCTGTAATTACACCCTTGGCCTCTCCTGCACTTCGGTTGGTTTCCAGCGTATCAGCCAATTCCTTTCGGAGGATACTGATTTCCCGGGGTGCCGAAATACCAATAGATGCTACCTTTGATTTTCTGCTGCCACTGTTGTCGGTGGCGTATACATCAAGGATTTTAATTTCAATGTTTTCTCCGATGCGAACGCCTTCTTCAATTTTTCTGCTTAATATCAGCATATTTGTTCCCTCCTTGCATTTTTTTGCAATTAGCAGAGACTCCTGTCTCCAG
>CAYNCW010000445.1:0-1760 GCA_964395635.1 uncultured Oscillospiraceae bacterium | reverse complement strand
AGCCAAAACCAATGAAGCCATAAAGCTGATAAGTCCTGTAATAATGCCTTCATTTACGATGATGTGAAGAATATCTCTCGGCAAGCCGCCAATTGCCCGCATCACACCAATTTCACGCATTCGCTCCAAAACATTCATACTCATAGAGGACATCAGCCCCATCACACCAACTAAAAGAATCAAAATGGAGGCCAACACTAAAAACCCTGCTATCAAAAGCAAATGGTTATCAAACACCTGCTTCACCTCCAGTATGCTTCTGCTTAGTGATACATCAATGCCCGCATCTTTAAGGCGTTTTTCAATTTTAATAGAAAGCTGAGTTTCGGATATCGTACCTTTTTGCTCATTGATAGCCGTTAAAATCCGAACGATCCCATCTTGCTGAAAAAGCTGCTTGTAATAATCGCCTCTTACATAAGCACGCTCATTTGCTCCAACTTCCTTTACAATCCCCACAATAGTCCAATGCGTTTGTTTGCTGTTTGCTTGCAATGTAATGGTATCACCAAGAACAAGAGAAGGGTTTTTATCTAAAAAAGTATGATTGATTACGATGCTGTTGGTATCATCGTCTGTCAGCCATCTGCCCTGTAAAACAGGAAGATTAAGCGAACGGGTAACCCCCGGTGAACCGACAAGCTGAAAAGTATTGCTTTGTGTTCCATCATCGTATACCAGCGACGCTGAAGCCCCCAAAAAATACTCGGCCGAAAAAACTGTGCTTTCTAAAGCCGTGCGAACATCTTGCTCGGGATAATTCTTGCTGAGCATATATTGTATGTCGTAACCCAGAGATGTCATGGCGTTGTCTATTGTGTTTTCAAGCGAAGCCTTGACATTCAGTGCCACTATGAGAATTGCACCGCCCACTGCAAGTGTACCTACTGTAAGCAATAGCCTACCCTTGCGGCGGAAGGTATTGCGTATGGAAAGGAGTATAGGGCTACTGATTCCCTGTACCGCAAAAGCCTTTTGCTTATACTCCTTTTGAGAAACGCCATAATCCCGTAGTGCTTGGTTTATGGTAATTTTGCAACCTTTTTGTATTGGATAGGCCGCAGCCAATATGGGAACAACAAGACCAGCCACCAATTGAACCGCATATGACCATAATGGAATTTCAAAGCTGCTTACAGAGAAATTCAACATATCCCCACAGATGGTTACGAGTCCCGTACTGGCGGCAGCCGCCAAAGGCACGGCAAGGGCAAGCGCAATCAAACCCAGTCCGGCAACCATGATGTAGTACATACCAGCAATCTGCTCGGGTGATGCACCAATTGCTTTCATCATGCCGATTTGTCTTATCTGACCACTCAGCATCGCAGAAACCATGTTGATGACCAACACACCGCTAAGAATTAAGGATAGCAATCCGAATAATTGAAATAGAAACAATAAAGCTGACATTTGGTCACCGTTTGGGTGTTTCCCCGGCGTAGGCACTTGCACCCTATTTACGGTATATCCGTCGGATTCCGATTGATCACGAATGGAGAAAGCCAACTTTTTTATTTCTTCTTTATCAAACCTGTTTTCGGAAACGACAAAGCGGAGTTCTTCAAAATCTGTCGGCACACCCAACAACCCAAGCGTTTCCTCGGTGATAAAGCCGTACAAATTACTTTCCATCCAAGCGGGTTTCAGCCCCGGCGCGTGTACGCTCCCTGTTATTTGTAAAGGTTGTGCTTCACTCAAAGGAATTTTCACATTGATTTCGCTGCCAATAGCAACCTTGGCAACACGCAAGGCTTCTC
>CAYNCW010000444.1:0-1762 GCA_964395635.1 uncultured Oscillospiraceae bacterium | reverse complement strand
ATGCTACCATCGCATGGTGCCTTTGGCATATCACAAGAATTGAAGATATAACAGCAAATATTTTGATAGCGAACAAGCCTCAGATTTTCAATTCCGACGGCTGGCAAGACCAAATGAATGCCATTGCCATCGATACCGGAAATGTCATGACGGATGAGGAAATCATACAGTTCAGTGAACAGCTGGGTATTAGGGAATTGCTCAATTACAGAGCAGCAGTAGGAAAGAATACGAGAGAAATTATTGCAAGCCTAACCCCTGACGATTTAAAGCAAAAAATGAACAAGACATCCCTCCAGCGCATTTTGGATGAAGGTGCCGTGTTGGATGCAGATGGAGCAAGGTGGCTGATTGATTTTTGGGGCGGCAAAACAGTGGCTGGTCTTTTACTTATGCCCATCACCAAACACCTTCACATGCACCATGAAGAAGCAATGCGAATAAAAAGAAAACTTTTAAAGGAAAAAAATTAATTCTAATGTGACATACAGGTGTTCCATTTGGTTTGCTACAATAAAGTAAAACAACCAAAGGAGCAATTCTGTATGATAAATGAAAAACTGTTTCACAAGAGCTTTTCTTTTATGATTTTAGGGCAAATTATTTCTATTTTCGGAAATTCTATTTTACGATTTGCCTTGCCCTTATATGTTTTGGATAAAACAGGTTCTGCCGCCGCTTTTGGCAGTATTCTTGCCCTGTCCATGATACCGACGATTCTGTTGTCTCCGATAGGCGGCATATTGGCCGACAGGGTGAATAGAAGAACTATTATGGTTGCACTTGATTTTATCACTTCGGCATTACTGGCACTCTTTTTTGTAGGGTTTCGTGTGGAAATCAGTGGTGGGATTCCGGTGATTGCCGCAACCATGATGTTGCTGGCAGTCATACAGTCGTTTTACCAGCCCTCTGTACAGGCAAGTGTTCCATTGCTTGCATCAAAAGATAATCTTGTAAAAGCCAATGCAGTCGTCAGTCAAGTAAATGCTTTTGCCAATTTAATCGGCCCAATTATAGGCGGCATTGCTTTTTCGGTTTGGGGCTTAGTACCGATTGTTGCTGTCAGTGCGATTTGTTTTTTCCTATCTGCCATATTGGAAATCTTTATTACAATGCCTTTTGAACGCTCCACAGATAAGATGCATATAAGCCAAATGATAAAGAGTGATATAGCAACCAGCTTGCACTTTATTGGTAAAACAAAGCCCATTTTATTGAAAACCACTGTGGTGATAACGCTGTTCAATCTCATATTTTATTCGATGATGTTTGTGGGGATTCCCTATATTATTAAAGTGTTTTTGGGGTTAAATAGTACCTTATATGGTATCGCACAAGGCGTCCTATCTGCCGGAACATTGGCAGGAGGTATCTTTGCAACAGTACTATCCGCAAAGCTTAAAATTCAAAAATCCTATGTATTGTTTTTGCTTACCATATTTGCTACGTTGCCCATAGGAATTGTCCTTATGGTTCAGATGCCTGCCACTTACGCCTATGTGGTTGTTATCGCTGCTGGATTTATATTTATGGGTTTATGCAGTGTATTTACAATCCTGATGCTTTCCTTTATCCAAATGGAAACTCCCAACGAATTAATAGGAAAGATACTTGCGTACATTATTTCCCTATGCATGGTGTCACAACCATTTGGGCAGGCGATTTATGGAATGCTGTTTGAATCTTTTGGCAAGGCTTCTTATTTAATTGTTTTTATCTCAATTGCAGTTAATATAGGTATTATGGCATACGCTAAAAA
>CAYNCW010000443.1:0-1779 GCA_964395635.1 uncultured Oscillospiraceae bacterium | reverse complement strand
GTCGTGTGAATTTTTCAAAAATCAAAAATCAAAAAATATCAAATAATCAAAATCAAACAGATTTGAGGTGATGACGATGCCCAGCGGAGGCTACCGTCCGGGGGCAGGTCACCCTCGGAAAAATATAGATGAGAAAATAGCGGATGGCAAAGCACAAAAACAAGCGATTTCGCCCGTGCCAAAGCCCGCTCCAAAAAAGGTTAATTATCAAAACGTGATGGCAGACTACTTTTCTATGGCGATGAAAGAGTGCGAAAAGGAAGTGCCGTCGGCAGATATCTTGCGAAACGAGATTGAGGAATATATCACGGCTCGTAGCTGTGAGGGGTATGTCGCACCGCAAACGATAACCGATTATGTGCTAAATCGTCAAGGTTTCCTCGCTTGTGAAGCGATGAACCGTAAAATCGGACGAATGACTAAAGAACTGAAGCTCTCGCCCTATGTTACAGCGGCACAGGGTTACTACAAAGCAATGCAAGCTGATTTCAATTTGATTATGCAAATAATCAATCGCCACAGCAATAATCAAAATGAAGAGAAGAACGCTTTTCTCGAACTTTTAACAAACAGGGGGTTTTAATAAATGCAGTCAACAACACGCTTTGAGCAAGTGAACATAGAAAGGCTTATTCCATACGCTCGGAACGCTCGCACTCACAGCAAGGAGCAAGTGTTGCAACTTCGCTCCAGTTTGCGGGAGTTTGGCTTCGTCAATCCAATAATCGTTGATAAGGATTTCAACATCATAGCAGGATACGGTCGTATCCTTGCTGCAAAGGCAGAGGGAATGGCAGATGTTCCTTGTGTATTCGTTGAACACCTCACCGATGCACAAAAGAAAGCCTACATCTTGGCAGACAATCGTCTTGCTATGAACGCAGGTTGGGACGAGGAACTCCTCGCTTTGGAATTTGCAGACTTAAAAGACCTCGGCTTCGACCTTGAACTTACTGGCTTTGACAATGCAGAAATTGAAAAGCTGTTTGAAGTCGAGGGTGAAGCTGATGAAGATAGTTTTGACGTTGATGCAGAGCTTGATAAACCTACATTCTCAAAACTGGGAGATGTATGGACTTTGGGTAGACACCGTGTAATATGCGGTGATAGCACCAAAGCTGAAACCTACACCGCACTAATGCAGGGCAAACTTGCCAATCTTGTTGTAACAGACCCGCCCTACGGAATAGATTATCAAGGCTCGGCGGGCAAGATTAAGAACGATAAGTTTGAAACTGACGATAAATTCTTTGAGTTTTTGCTCGCTGCGTTTAAGAATATGGAAGTCGCTCTCGCTGCTGACGGAGCAGCTTACGTTTTCCACGCTGACAGCAAGGGGCTAACATTCCGAAAAGCATTTGATGATGCGGGCTTCAAGCTGTCGGGCTGCTGCATTTGGGCGAAAAATACATTCACACTTGGACGCTCCGATTATCAATGGTGTCACGAACCGTGCTTATACGGTTGGAAAAAGAGCGGCAAGCACATATGGTATGGTGATAGGAAACAATCCACTATATGGAAATGCGATAAACCGTCACGCTCTGAAAAGCACCCAACGATGAAACCTATACCGCTTTTGGCTGTGCCAATACAAAACTCAACGCAGACTAACGGTATTGTGCTTGAGCCGTTTGGCGGCAGTGGCAGTACGCTAATTTGTTGTGAACAGCTGAACAGGATTTGCTATGCAATATAACTTGACGATAAATTGATTAGTCAACACTTTTTTGAATATTTTTGCTCGAACAACTACTAATAGCTGTCTAGAGAATGAGG
>CAYNCW010000442.1:0-1793 GCA_964395635.1 uncultured Oscillospiraceae bacterium | reverse complement strand
AACCCAAACGCCACAAAAATTAAAATAACCATGAATGTGGTGACCGGGCGTTTTACTGCTATTTTGGTCATAGTAATCTCCCTAATTTAAGGTCTGTTGGCCTTGCCAACAGACCTGTTCAATCCCATTTGTCATGTTCATGGTGCTATTTTAGTTGGTGTTGCTTTAGACGGCAGCCTCACTTTGTTGGTTGGGTTGACCCTCTTCAGTTTTTTTCACAGCAACACCGTTTTCTTTTACCACATTCACTAAGCGGCCTTCGGACAGGTATTCTTGCCCCACCACAACAATCACATCACCTACTGAGACGCCGCTGAGTATCTCTATGGTGGTTCCGTTGGAAATACCGGTGGTCACAACAACCTTTTGTGCTTGACCATCTCTAATTACATATACATACTCGTTTTGGCCATCTTTTTTAACCACATTTTTATCCACAACAAAGGTGTTTTCCTTGTGTTCTTTCACAAAAGAAACCTGGGCAAACATACCCGGTTTAATTGCGCCATCGGAATTATCCAGCTGAACCCGAATGGGATAGGTGCTGTTTTGACCGGCAGCAGGGCTCACTGCAGTCACCACACCGGTGCGCAGTTCACCGCCCAGGGCTTGTATTGTCACTGTAACCTCATCGCCAGGGAAAATGGTGTTAATGAGTGTTTCAGAAACCTCTACCTGTACATTTACCGTTTCCATCTCAATAATGGTAAAGGGCATCTGTTGCTGGCCTATCATCTGGCCAACTTCAATATTACGTTCAGCAACAACCCCACTTAGCGGGCTCTTTACCTGTGCATACTGCAAATTGCTTTGTAGGTTTGCAAGCTGAACACTGGTTGTGTTGGCTGCTGCCTCTGCTGAGCGCAGCGCATAACTTGCTTGCTGAATAGAACGTGTTTGAGATTCTACAGTTAAGTCTTTGCTAATATCCCGTGATTTTTCGGCATAGTTTACCGCATTTCTAGCTCTATCCACATTTAGATGATAGTTATCGTATGCGTTTCTTGCTGTTTCCGCTGCTGTAGAAGCCTGATCTACCAGATTAGATGCTCTGGCAACTTCTTTTTCTTGGTCGGCAATTCTTTCAGCTGTTACAGGAAAACCACCTACCGGATAATTGCCGGACATACCCAATCTTAGCTCTCTGAGATAATTCTGTTGATCCTTAAGAACCGATCGAGCTGCATCCTCGGCATCTTCTGCTTGATCCAGTCTGTCTTCTACTGTATCTTCACCAACCCGTACATCTTCCAAGCCAATCTTAGCATTGGTTACGGCATTGTTGCTGTTTAATTCGGTAAGCTTTGTTTGATCGCTTCCTTCTCGGGCAACCTGAAGCCCATAGGAGGCTTGGTCTACAGCTACCTGGGTTTGCCCTGCTGATGCTTGCAGCTGACGTACCTGATCTGCCAAATCTTTAGCATCTACTGTAAAAAGAACGTCACCTTCCTTGATGACATCTCCTACATCGTAAAACACTTCTTTTACCTCGGCCGATAGTCGACTGACCACCGAAACCTTGCGCTGCGCCTGTATTTGGCCTATATAGGTTAGTTGGTTGCTTATGGATGACTTTTCCAGGCTTTGCACCTCTACCGCCACTGCATCCGGTTCACTAACCTCCGCATTGGCTTGCACTGCGCCATTGCAGCCTACAAATGACAACACCATCAGCAAAACCAACCCAGCTGCTGCAACGCGCTGACTACTTTTCATTTTTCCTATGTTCAATTGTGATATCCCCCGTTTCATCAGAAATACGCGTTATGTACTGTGTAGCATACCCTTGATAT
>CAYNCW010000441.1:0-1815 GCA_964395635.1 uncultured Oscillospiraceae bacterium | reverse complement strand
AGGATAACGACCATGGCGGAAAAAGGAAAAGCACAGGACAATACAAGTCGACAAAGAGCTCTGGAAACAGCACTGAGTCAGATTGAAAAGCAGTTTGGTAAAGGGGCTGTGATGAAGCTAGGCCAAAACTCGGTTCTGAATGTGGAGGCCATCTCCACAGGGTCCCTGTCTTTGGACATGGCATTGGGGATTGGCGGCGTACCAAAAGGTAGAATTGTAGAAATCTACGGGCCAGAAAGCTCGGGTAAAACCACCGTTGCACTGCATGTTGTATCCCAGGCGCAAAAAGCTGGAGGAGAAGCGGTGTTTATCGATGTAGAGCACGCTTTGGATCCAGTATATGCCAAGGCTTTGGGTGTGGATATTGACACACTGCTGGTGTCCCAGCCGGATACTGGCGAACAGGCGCTAGAAATCTGCGAGGCACTGGTGCGATCCGGTGCTGTGGATGTAGTGGTTGTGGACTCTGTAGCTGCTATGGTAACCAAGGCTGAGATAGAGGGCGAAATGGGAGATACCCACGTGGGCCTTCAGGCAAGGCTGATGTCTCAGGCGCTGCGCAAGCTCACCGGAGCCATCTCCAAATCCAACTGCGTGGTTATCTTTATAAACCAGCTTCGGGAAAAGATTGGTGTTTCCTACGGTAACCCTGAAACAACGCCCGGCGGCCGGGCGCTGAAGTTTTATTCCTCGGTGCGGCTGGATGTGCGCAGAAGCGAACAGCTGAAAAACGGCACTGAGGTAGTGGGTAACCGCACCCGGGTTAAGGTGGTAAAAAATAAGGTGGCTCCGCCCTTTAAAGAGGCTGAGTTTGACATCATGTATGGCCAGGGTATCTCTAGAGAAGGCGAAATCCTGGATCTGGCCACCCAGCTGGAGATTATCAATAAAAGTGGAGCATGGTTCTCTTATGGGGACAACCGCTTGGGCCAGGGACGGGACAACGTTAAAGTGTACCTAAAAGAAAACCCGGTATTTATGGAGGATATAGCGCGCCAGGTGATGGAGCGCAGAGACGAGCTGAGCCCAGCCAGCAAAAACAAAAAAGCCAAAGAAGCCGCCAAATCTGCTGTTGCCGCCAAATCGGTGGATATTTCAGTGGATGACGACGGTGGCAAATAACCGGTGTGCATCACTGACATTCGCCTTACCAAACGGGGCAGAATGAGTATATATGTAGATGGCGAATTCACCTGCACCCTCCATACCGATATATATGCAACTTCCAAGCTGGAAGTGGGGCAGGAGATAACTTCCCAGCGGCTAGAGGAATTATTTGGCTTGTCCCAGGAAAAGATAGCCAAAGAGAGTGCTTTGCGGCTGTTGTCTCAACGCTCCTATACAGCCAAAGGTTTGCGGGATAAGCTGGCTAAACACGCAGATCAAGAGAGCGCCCAGACAGCAGTAGCGCGGATGGAAGAGTTGGGGTTGGTGGATGATGCAGACTATGCCCGGCGCTATGCAGCGTATTGTCTCAAAACAAAAGGCTATTCTATACGGCGCACAGCCCAAGCCTTGCGGGAAAAGGGAATCCACCGAGAACTGGCCCAGGAGGTGCTTTCGGAGATAGAAATTGATCCGGAGCTGGCTGTTGCCAGGGTGGTGTTGCGAAAATATATGCGGTACTTAGAAGACGAAAAAGGCGTAAACAAAACCATCAATGCGCTGGCACGATTGGGGTTTGCCTACGAGGATATACGGCGGGTGGTCTCCAACCTGCAGAAGGACAATGCATATTATGATGATTATGAAATAGAGGATTAAATGAATACAAATACACCCATTCATGTGGGGATGGTCTCATTGGGCTGTTCC
>CAYNCW010000440.1:0-1823 GCA_964395635.1 uncultured Oscillospiraceae bacterium | reverse complement strand
CTGCTGCAGCCGATATTAGCCCTTATAGCCAGTCTGCCCAATGGCTTGTCTGGATGAATCCCAACCGTATTGTGGATATCACCTGCACCGATGAGATCGGCAATACATTTGCCATCCCCCAAAACACACTTGCTTTAGCAGCCACCGAACCCCAATATATCGGGGTTTCCCAGGGGAAGACCTATCAACCAGGCAGCAAGAAGTTTTCGGAAATGGAGTCTGCATTCACAACTGTCCTCACCTTTGACAATGGTGTTACCTACACCATTGTATTGGCCAAAGACACCCTCTATCTGGAATCAAGTGATATGCAATTTGCCTGTCAATACAAGGTTTGGCCAGCAGCTGTAGAGTCTTATATCAGCACCATGAATGACGCCCAGCAAGGCCGATCAAATCCACGTACAGGAAAACCGGTTATCTATCTCTACCCCCAACAAACCCAGGACATTACTGTCAAACTGCAGTTTAAGGGAAAACTATTCTACACCTACCCTGCCTACAACCAGGGCTGGCAGGTAACCGCAGCCCCTGACGGCACACTGGTTAACAAAGCCGACGGCTCAACCCACTATTACCTTTTTTGGGACGGCACTGCCGACTTCCGCAGCTGGGATTTTAGCCAGGGGTTTGTGGTAAAGGGTTCTGAAACAGAGAAATTCTTAAAAGAAAAGTTTTCCTTCATGGGCCTCACCCCCAAAGAGTACAACGACTTTATCACCTACTGGACCCCCCAGCTTTCCCAAAACAGCTATAACCTCATAACCTTTTCCTGGGAACAATATGAAGCGGTAGCCCCCTTACAGGTTACCCCGGCACCAGATACGGTTTTGCGGGTGCATATGGTGTATAAGCCTATCAGCGCCCCTATCCAACTACCTGAACAGCAGCTTCCCAAAGCTCCGGAACGAAAGGGCTTTACGTTGGTGGAATGGGGCGGCACCAGAGCAGGTTAACCCTGGCCCAAGCCCTAAACAATACATCCATTTATCAGGAGTGAATGCTACATTTATGCTATGCATACTCTATCATTCCGGCGTTGGCAGCACAAAAGCGGTGGCCTATACGCTGTATCAAATCCTCAGGGAAAAAACCCAGGTGCATATCTATAACGTAGAAGAGCTGCAAAACAAAAACCTGGAGGAATACCACCAGTTTATCATTGGGTTCCCCACCTACCACTGTAGCCCTTCTAAAACCATACAGCGCTTTATTCAAAAGCTCCCGCCCTTTTGCAACAAAAAGCCCGCCTTTGTCTTTACCACCTGTGGGCTATATTCTGGCAACACTCTGCGAATTTTTGCAAATATGTGCAGCAACAAAAATCTACAGGTAGTATCTGCAAAAGCATACCGCTGCCCTGCGTCGGATGGCACTTTGGTGTGGCCTTGGCTTTCCTTTTTGTTTAGCTTTCAAAAGGATCTGTCTACCGTTCTTGCCCGAGATATCCAAGCAGCACTTGGTTGCCTAAACTCACCGCCCGCCCAAAGCAAGCTACCCCGTTTTCGCCTCCACAGCATTCCCAATTACCCCAATAAGGTGCTGGCGCAGAGGATAAAACCCAAGATTTATCTGTGCAAAGATCGTTGTACCCGGTGTGGGCTTTGTAGCAAGCTCTGCCCCTATTCCTGCTTGGACAAGGATACAGACGGATTCCCTGTACATAGTACAGCCCAATGTGAACACTGCTACCGCTGTATCCACGCTTGTCCCCGCCAAGCACTGACCCTTAAAAAAGGCAAGCCCATATCCAAACAGCTGCAGTTTGCAGCATTATTGCAGCAGCTGCAAAAGGAATACCCATAAACAGTTCATATAACGAT
>CAYNCW010000439.1:0-1869 GCA_964395635.1 uncultured Oscillospiraceae bacterium | reverse complement strand
TACCAATCAATAAACCTTTACCACGAATTTCTTTAATAAGTGGCGAAGAAATAGTTTTCAATTGCTGCATGAAATAATCGCCCATCTTCGCCGCATTTTCGATAAGCTTTTCTTCCACCAGTGTTTGAATAGCTGCACGGCCAACCGCAGACGCCAACGGATTACCACCAAAGGTGCTGCCGTGATCACCCGGTGTAAACACATCCATGACCTCCCTACGCGCCAAGAACATCGAAACCGGTAACACACCCCCGCCTAATGCTTTACCAAGCGTCACCCCATCTGGTTGAATGCCTTCATGTTGAAAAGCAAGCAACGCGCCGGTGCGCCCTAAACCCGTTTGGATTTCATCGCAAATCAATAACACATTATGCTTTTTGCAAATCTCAGCGACTTTCTTCAAATAACCAATTGGCGGAACAACAATGCCTGCCTCACCTTGAATCGGCTCCACTAAGAATGCCGCGGTGTTTTTAGTGATCGCCGCTTCTAACGCATCCGCATCACCATATGGAACCAGTTTAAAGCCAGCCGGGAATGGGCCGAAGCCTGACTTGTATTGCTCTTCAGAAGACATACCCACAATGGTCGTCGTACGGCCATGGAAGTTGCCGGTGCAAGCTATAATCTCTGCCTTATCTTTCTCAACGCCTTTTATCGTATACGCCCACTTGCGCGATGCCTTAATAGCCGTTTCGACAGCTTCCGCTCCTGATACCATTGGCAGACCTCGATCAAAGCCAGTGAGCTCGCAGAGTTCTTTTAAGAAAAAACCGAGCTGGTCATTATAAAAGGCGCGCGAAGGAATACTGATCCTCCGAACTTGGGTCTCTAGGGCTTTTAAAATTTTGGGGTGGCAATGGCCGTGACTGACGGCCGAATAGGCGCTCATCATGTCCAAATAACGCTTATTGTTTTCGTCCCAAACATACACTCCTTCTCCCCGACTAATCACCACGGGTAACGGGGCATAATGATGAGCGCCATATTGGCTTTCACGTTCAATAAATGGATTTGTCATGCGAAGTCCCTGTCATCTTACTTTGTTCAACTACTATAAATAAAAAAGTGTCCTTGTAAAGAAGTCGCTAAAACCTGCCTGTCACACTATCGTGGGGACTTCAGTTGCACTTTAGGCTTTCCTCTTTGTACACTTTTGAGGACTTGCACACCATGCTACTAGTTCGTCTCCTGGTTATATCACTGTTAGGTTTTGGACATTTCTCTATCAAGAACACTCTTCATATACCAGTATAGATCTTTTACAGAATAGTACAAGTTTGAAAAAATTTATTAATCAATATATAGTGTTAAACTCTTCAACCCCTGCCTATCCTTACGGGTGTATGTATATGAATAAAATCGAGAAGCTTGACAACCACAAAATTTCGGCGTCTGCAAGTGTGCATGGCTTGAGCCATGATGGCCGTGGAATTGCAACTATTAACCAAAAAACCACCTTTATTGCGGGCGCCTTACCAGGCGAAACAGTGACCTATCAAATCACCCAAAAACGCAGCTCCTACATGGAAGCCAACGTGTTAGACGTCCAAGAAGCAGCTTCATCTCGCGTCACCCCGCCTTGCCAGCATTTTGGCCTCTGCGGCGGCTGCAGCTTACAGCACATGAGCGTCGACACACAAATTGCATTAAAACAACAGACCCTCCTCGATCAGTTGAAACATTTTGGCAAAGTCGAAGCCGATGAAATACTACCTCCTCTTTCCGCGCTTTCTTTGGGCTACCGCCGAAAAGCACGTCTTGGCGTGAAATTCGTCACCAAGAAAAATAAACTCTTAATAGGCTTTCGTGAAAAATCGAGCCGCTATTTAGCCGACCTATCCGGCTGTGAAGTCTTGCACCCAGCGG
>CAYNCW010000438.1:0-1871 GCA_964395635.1 uncultured Oscillospiraceae bacterium | reverse complement strand
ACGCCGGACAGTTTTTTAAACGGCGGTTGAACAGCACATTTAAGCAGTACCTGTCCGAGCTGCGTATATCAAAAGCAAAGGAGCTTTTACAAGATGGCAGATATAGGATTTACGAGGTAAGTGAAATGGTCGGCTATCAAACCGTACAATACTTTTGCCAGGTGTTTCGCCGGATTACCGGACAAAACCCAAGCGATTACATTAACGGCAGGGTGCGGGTGTAAATATTATGCGCTTAATTATATCTTTAAAAGGGAAACAACCGATGAAACCATCAATACGATCACGCATAGCGCTATTTATGCTTGCGCTTGTATCGTTTACCGTTGGTCTTTTATGGATTTGGGTTTACCTTTATACCGACAAGCTGGTTGCGGAACAGGTTATCGGAAGCAATAGAATAATTTTACAGCGGCTGGGTGATCAGATTAACAGTGACCTGAC
Organism: uncultured Oscillospiraceae bacterium; assembly: GCA_964395635.1. GTDB lineage: Bacteria > Bacillota > Clostridia > Oscillospirales > Ruminococcaceae > WRAV01. The sequence continues at coordinate 1,427 of CAYNCW010000438.1, read as the reverse complement.
ATTCCTCGAGGGTTACGCAAAGAATATTGCTTTTGACCAGCGTATTCAGCGTCTGGCAATGAGACTGAATAACAACACAGCTGATCCGGAAAGCTTTGACCGGTATTCTGCCATACAGGAAATTGAAAATCTTCTAAATATGTACAAAGTATTGCGTTCTGATATTATTTCCTCGGTTTATTTTTTGGATGATGAAAAACAGATACAGCTATCCATATCACCAATACGTACCAATGTGTTCACCCAGCAGTGGTATCGGGACATGGTGTACCAATCGGCTCTCTCCGGCTTTTCGGCAGTACACTACGACTACCCGATGGGTGGGTACACATCAATGGGTAATGCCACAATCAGCTATGGGCATGTTGTTGCAAGCTTAGAGAATCCTAGTGCTGCACTTGGGCGGCTGGTAATAGACATTCCGCTAAAAAGCTTGATGAAAATTCTAGGGGTAAAGAACAACGAACACATGGAGTATTATGTGTTTGACCGTCTGGGTAAGGTTATTTACCCGGAAGAAACCGGGTGGGACAAGCAACCGGATTTTAATGAACTTAAAAACGCAGAGCACAGCCAACTGAAAGTAAATAATCGGTATTATATGTGTCAAACAATACCGCAAACCGGATTTTTGCTGGTGGGTGTATTGTCTTATTCAAGCGTACAGGATGCAGTTACCGATATAAACGGTATTGTATTTGTTGTATTTGCCATTAGTTTATCAATAGCTGCTCTGTTGGTAGTTTTGCTGACGCATTATCTGACTGTTCCTATTATTTCGCTCACACAGGTTATGCAAAGGTTATCCTCCGGTGATCTGGAGGCGAAAGCCGAGTGCACAAGCGTCCGGGAATTATCAGATATGGCTGATTCCTTTAACCATATGTTGGGTGAGGTTCGCCGCCTTTTTGTAGAAATTGAGGATACAAACCGCAAGGAAAAAGATACTCAGATGCGGCTGTTTATGTCAAAAATAAATCCCCATTTTATCTATAACACACTCAACTGCATTATTTACCTTGCAAGGTGCAAACGAGACGATGATATTATAAACCTAACGCGCTCGCTGATTATGATACTACGTAAAAACATTACTATACATCCTGTTATGGTTACAATTGCAGAGGAACAGGAATATCTTAGTAATTTTGTCAACATCCTGCAATACCGTTACAAAAATGCTATTTATGTCCGGTATGAGATAGAAGAAGAGCTTTTCAATTTTAAAATTTTGCCTATGTTACTTTATCCGCTTGTAGAAAACAGCATCTACCACGGACTTGCCCCAAAGGATATGAAGGGTGAAATTACCGTTTCAGTACATAAGGAGGATGGATGCGTTAAGTTTTGCGTAAACGATACGGGAGTGGGTATATCCAAAGAGCGGCTTAGTGAAATAAAACATGCTTTGTTATGTGCAGGGGATA
>CAYNCW010000437.1:0-1881 GCA_964395635.1 uncultured Oscillospiraceae bacterium | reverse complement strand
TATCCACAAGCTAGTGCGGAAAAGACTTTTGCAAGGCCGGCTGTGGAAAATTTGGGTGCAGTGGTGGCCCAGGAAAAGCTCCTTACCATATTGATGCAAAATCCCGATTACTTCGACGATTTTCGGTCAAAAATGGTTGCAGAGGACTTTTCAGATCCACAGCTCCGCGCCATCTATACAATCTTGCTGCAAAGGCTGCAGCAAGACCAGTCTATCCAGATGATTCACCTTTCCGCAAGTCTGGATCCTTCCCAGATGAGCCGGCTATCCAAACTGCTGGCTTCCGCTAGAGGGATTCAGTTTTCACGGCAACAGGTCGAAGACTATATTGGTTATTTAAAAAACAACGATGTCAGAAGTGCGCAGGAGCTGGCGGGCATGTCCAACCAGGAAATGGAGCAGTACATAAACACTCTGACAGCGAAGAAGAAATAGGAGGAGTTTACGTTTGGCAACCTTAGAAAAAAAACAGCGCCTCATCGAAGACCTGGTTGAGCAAGGCAAAGCCAAAAACAAGCTGACAACCAAGGAAATCAATGATGTCCTGGAGGAATTGGAATTTGACATGGATCAAATTGATTCCCTCTACGACACCCTTGAGACACTGAATATCGATGTGGTGGAAAACTTAGCCCAAGCCATTGATGCCGACGTGGTTCCCATCTCCTCAAATGAAGATTTAGAGGTGGCACTTTCCGCTGAGGGTATCAATATTGATGACCCGGTTAAGGTTTATCTAAAAGAAATCGGTCGGGTGCCGCTGTTGTCCCCCGAAGAAGAAATCGAACTGGCAACCCGGATGGATCAAGGGGATCCCTATGCAAGAAAGCGCCTGAGTGAAGCCAACCTGCGTTTGGTGGTGAGCATTGCCAAACGGTATGTTGGCCGGGGTATGCAGTTTTTGGATCTGATTCAGGAGGGAAACCTGGGCCTTATTAAAGCAGTGGAGAAATTTGACCATACCAAGGGTTTTAAATTTTCCACCTACGCCACCTGGTGGATTCGCCAAGCCATCACCCGCGCTATTGCGGATCAAGCTCGAACCATTCGTATACCGGTGCATATGGTGGAAACCATCAACAAGGTGAAAAAGGTGAGCAGCCAGCTGCTGCATAAAAACGGCCACGAACCCACCGCTGAGGAAATTAGCGTAGAGCTGGATATGCCAGTGGATAAGGTGCGGGAGATTATGCGCATTTCTCAAGAACCGGTATCCTTGGAAACCCCTATCGGTGAAGAGGAGGACAGCCATCTGGGCGACTTTATCCCCGATGACGATGCACCGGCCCCAGCAGAAGCAGCTTCCCACACTTTACTGCGTGAGCAACTGGGCGAAGTGTTGTCCACACTTACCGACAGGGAAGAAAAGGTGCTGCGCTTGCGCTTTGGCCTGGAAGACGGACGCAGCCGTACACTGGAAGAAGTGGGCAAAGAGTTTAGCGTAACAAGAGAGCGTATTCGCCAAATCGAGGCTAAGGCGCTGCGCAAACTGCGTCATCCCAGCCGCAGCAAAAAACTCAAGGACTTTTTGGAATAGACAGTATCTAAAACGCATTGCAAAGCCTGTAATATGGCTAGGCAATGCGTTCTGTTTATGTTATGATATTTTTAGTATTCTTTAAAAAATATATATAATTTACCGACAAAGTATGCATTATATTGACAAACCTATAAAGAACATAGTAATATAAATCCATAGCATAAAAAACATATGCTTATGTTTCAAAGATTTTCGGATAACCAATGCAAAATCTCTGACATCAAGGTTATCGAAATAAACTCCAAACACATCATTGTGAAAGGAAGACGACATGCATATTACACTTGAGACAGACTACGCCATACGCATTGTTGACTGCTTGGCCAAAAGCCAGGGAAAGA
>CAYNCW010000436.1:0-1891 GCA_964395635.1 uncultured Oscillospiraceae bacterium | reverse complement strand
GCTTTTCACATTGTCCTCGTCCCGGCGCAAGTTACTTTCATGGCACACAATGCGGATGTAGCACTGGCCTTTTACTGGATTTATGCTATATGCCCATATTCTGAATTTCACAAAGTCCATAGCTGCTTGCTTCTTTTTCTGCCGCACAGCCCAGTGTCCGTCTTTTAGTTCGTTGTACCCAGGCAGGCGGCCCGGTATGGTGAATTTCTGGCATGTGGCTGGCACAATCGCGGCTATGTTGTCGCTGCTTTTAATGTCCACGCCTGCACCTCCAAATCTCGTTGTGCTTCATTGACCAATGCGGCTAGGTAATACGGTTTGCTCCGCTCTCCATTTGCGTCACCCTCACGCTCTATGATTTCGGAAAGCTTTTGTTCTGCCATTTTCTGTGCGGTCATATTAAACCCCCAAAATCTGTTTACGTTTTGCATATTCCTCTTTTGCCTTTTCCCTGCGCCTGCTTTCTGTTTCAATTTTTATCGGGTGGCACATCTCCAATATGCGGTCAAACGTTCTTTCGTAACCTATCGCGTCCGGGTTTGTAATTTTTTCAAGAGGAATATTTGTGGTAATAATCAAAGGTTTTTTTGCGTTGTATCGCGTATCTATCACATTGTATACTTGCTCTTGCATATACTCTGTTGACCTTTCTATACCAAAATCATCAATAATCAACAGCGGAACCCTTGCCAACCTTTTTAGATAATCCTCTCTGCCAATAAATGATTCTTGCAGCCTATTTACAACGCTTGCAAAGTTTGTCATAATCGGCCATTTTCCTCTCTCAATCAATTTGTTTGCAATGCAGGCCGCATAAAAGCTTTTGCCGGAACCAACAGGTCCGTGAAACAATATTCCGATGTTTTTTTCTGCCATCTCATCAAACTTTTCAGCATATCTCCTTGACGCTTCGCTAACATTTTTCATTTTTTTGTCATCTACGTCAAATGTATATTCTACTGCCCTTGATTTTCCAAAGCAATACTCTTGACCTGCTTTTATTTCTTCAAGCTTTTTCCTTCTCTGATAAAGCTCCTCTTCTTCTCTCTTGCATCGGCATTGCCTGTAAAATTGAAAATCATTACCGCAAAAACTTACCGTATGGCAAAGGTCTTCGCCGCATTTATCGCATTTTTCCACCTAACCACCTCCAAACAGTACGGCCAAATCATCATTGTATACACGGCTTGTTTTATGCTTTTGCTCATCAGACGTAAGCCCGCTGCCCTTCTCCCAGTTACGCACAGCCGCTTTCCAGTCCTTCATAGCGGCCTTACCCACTAACCACCCCTTACTAGCGTAAAAGTCCACAAAGCGTTCTGCGTCTACCGTGTTGTTGCGTTCCCGGCAGTATTCCGTTACTTGTTCTACTGTGGGGGGTGTAAATCGCGCCTTTTTTGGCGCGGTCTTTTCTTTTACTGTACTATCCTCACCTAAACTATCCTTACCTAACCTAACCTTACCTAACCTTACCTTACCTGTGGCAACCGTTGGTATACCATTGGTTGCCATTTGGTTGCCATCTGGTATACCAATCTTTTCAAGACTGTAAATTTCAACGTACTTAGATGGATTATACCTGTCCATCCTTATAAAATTGTTTTCCTTCCAGTCCATAATAATCAAAACATTCTCATCAAAAACGCGTACAAAGCCGTTTACTTCCAAAACGCTCAAATCCTGTTCGCTGGCCCCGGTCATCTTCATGACCATGAAGTGCTCACAAAATCCGTCATCGTCTGCGTTCATGCCAAGGTCATAATACAACAGGCGGCTGGAAACTGGCATTTTCAAAAATTTGCTAGAGTTCACAATACTTTTATTGAACATTCTACGTTGTGCCAAAATATCACCTCAATTGAAACGCAAAAACCGCCCTCATGTGTGGGCA
>CAYNCW010000435.1:0-1895 GCA_964395635.1 uncultured Oscillospiraceae bacterium | reverse complement strand
GTACGATGCTTTTGGTAATCAGCAAAACAGCAACCCAACAGACCCAAACCCCTTCAGGTATTGCGAGGAATACCTAGATTTGAGCAGTGGCGAGTATTACTTACGCAACCGGTACTACAGTCCTGTGAATGGTCGCTTTAGTCAGGAAGATATTGCACGTGCTGGGCTGAACTGGTATACTTATTGCAGCAACAATCCTTTAATGTTCGTTGACCCGCTTGGGTTAGATGCAATCTTAGTAAACAAACGTCTTGACATGGTTCCGAATGGGCCAGTTGACCATACAAGTGGATTTTTCCAGGATGAAAATAATGACTGGTGGTTTTTCTATTTTGGAGAAAATGTCCGCTACTCTCAAGTAATACTTGATGATGAGTTTACAAGCTATGATAGCATATTTGGGAGCATGAACAGCATAAATGCATATTTGTGGAAACACGGAGAATATTCTAAAGAGGAAGCTCCTTATCGTTCCAGTGTTTATGTAAAGGGTGATTTTACCGCATCGCACCAAGGCGCTCTTGATATGGTTGGAAAATATAAAGGCAAAATAGATGGCACAACATCGTTCGAAAAGAATCATCCGATTTGGGATTGGCCTGGAAATGTAATCAATGACGCAATAGGTGCACCCAATCGCGACTATCGCCTGTTTACAAACAATTGCACACAAAATACTATGGATTTATTTTATCGAGGAACGTTGCCGGATGGAACAAATGTCGGTGATTATGCAATGGCAAATGGATATGGAACAGCAGTATTGCCAAATGCGAATATGTGGAATATGCAAGCAATTTTCTATAATAATGCGACAAATTTAAATGGTTTCAATTTAGCTACGCAAGCTCAACAAAGTAAGTATGAAGGGAAAAATGCATTTGCACAATGGTGGTATTCTGGCCTTAGAAACAATATTAATACCATAAGCTAATCAAGTACAATATTGCGAGGGAGGCTACATCCTTCGTAATATACAGGAGATAACTATGATATGAACCGGAGAGGAATTATGTTTGGGGTTTTTTGTGGTCTATTCGTTATTGCGCTAGTAGGCATAGTACTGGGGTGTCACAATTTGTCAAATAGGAAGACTCAAGCAATTCATATCGCCCAAGACTATTTAGAGCAAAAATACTTGAAAGAGATGCAATATTTAAAGGCATATCTCCCTGGGATAGATACAGGAATATATCGGGTTTTTTTTACGCCTATCAATAACACAAATTTAGTTGTGGAAGTCAAGGTCATGTCCAATTTAACGTTGCGAAATTCTAATATAGTAAATAACCGTCATTATATGCCAGATAATTATTATATGGCTGACTTCGGGCAAAAAATGGCGGGGTATTTTACGAGTGGCGTTAAAGAAATATGGGGTATTACAGCAAATACTTTTGTAACGACACCCAATCCTTCATCTGCAGCTTTTGCAGTGCCAGTTGGGCTAAATGATCAGATGCCATTAACAGAGATGGAAGGTTTAATTGAAGAATATTTGATTCATGTTAACACAGAAATACTATTAAATGAACATAATATTATGGACGAAGCTAAAAAAATATCAGCTTTTATTGAGTACATTCGTGATAGTGGATATGAGCCAGATACACTTGTTATACGCTATATTGCCCCAAAGACATTAAAAAATAATAGCGGCCTTACTATTATTGGAATCAGCGATTGGCAGACCGCAACAACGGCAGAACTAATTGTAAAACAGCTAAAAGTCAGTCTGACAAAATAAATGCTACAACAACCGCCGGATTCTATTAGTTGGAATCCGGCGGTTCTCTCGGGAATACAAAGGATCGCAACCCTTTGTCACACAACTTTGGAACAAAGTCTAGTGTGTTATATTTCCCCCACAGAAGCAGCCCCTAAAATGCATATGT
>CAYNCW010000434.1:0-1902 GCA_964395635.1 uncultured Oscillospiraceae bacterium | reverse complement strand
ATAGGGCTTTGCCCGCATAAGAAATACCACCCGCTCAGCGGGTGGATTTTTATTCCAGTGACTATACCCGTTTCTTATATGCACGCATTGCAAAGAAAAACGCTACAATCAGTATTCCAACGCACCACGCAAGGGCGACCCATAAGTCGCTCCCTACCGGTTGGCCGTCAAGTAACGCACGCATTGCATTGACAATGGATGTAACAGGCTGATTCTCCGCAAAGATCCGCAGCACTGTTGGCATTGTTTCGGTTGGCACAAAGGCTGAGCTGATAAAGGGTAAAAAGATAATGGGGTAGGAAAACACGCCTGCACCGTCCGGTGTTTTGGCGGAAATTCCGGCGATTACCGCCACCCATGTAAGGGATAAGGTAAAGAGTGCAAGAATCCCAGCAATCCCAAGCCAGTCATATACACTTGCCGACGAGCGAAAACCGATAATCAGCGCTGCCAGTATGACCACAACCACCGAAATCATGTTGGAAATCAGTGATGTCAGCACATGCCCCCACAGTGGCGCAGAACGTGCAATAGGCATTGAGTGAAAGCGCTCGAAAATGCCGCGCTGCTTATCGGTAAACAGCCTGTATGCCGTATAGGAAACACCGGTGCCAATGGTGATTAGCAAAATGCCTGGCAGTTGATAGCTGACATAGTTGTCGCTGCCGCTTTGTATGGCGCCGCCCAGCACATAGACAAACAGCAGCATTATGGCCACCGGCATAAGTGCTGTGGTAACAATGGTATCCACGCTGCGGGTAATGTGTTTCATCGACCGCCCAAGCATAACCGCGACATCATTAAAAAAATGGGTTTTTGTGCTTTCCATTCTACTTCTCCTCCTTTTTTCCAATAATGGTAAGGAAGATTTCCTCCAGGGACGGTTGCTTTTCCACATATTCCACCTTTGCAGGCGGGAATAGCTTTTTGAGCTCCTCCAGTGTACCGCTTGCGATAATCTTCCCCTGATGTAAAATGGCGATTGTATCAGCCAGCTGTTCGGCTTCCTCTAAATACTGGGTGGTGAGGAAAACCGTAGTACCGCCATTTGCCAGTTCCTTAACCACCTTCCAAACCTCGATTCGAGCCTCAGGGTCAAGCCCTGTGGTGGGTTCATCAAGGAAAATCAGCGGCGGGTTGCCCACCAAGCTCATGGCAAGGTCTATTCTGCGGCGCATACCGCCGGAATAGGTTCCCACCCTGCGGTGGGCGGCATCGGTAAGCCCAAATTGTGCAAGCAGTCTATCGGCAATCTGCTGGGGGTTTTCAAGATGCCGCAGCTTGGCAATCAGGATAAGATTTTCCCGCCCGGTTAAAATCTCGTCCACAGCAGCAAACTGCCCGGTTAGGCTAATGGATTGCCGCACGTTGTCGGGGTTTTTCACCACATCGAAGCCATTTACCGTAGCTGTTCCGTTGTCTGCTTTCATCAGTGTGGTGAGGATTCTGATTGCGGTGGTTTTACCTGCGCCGTTTGAGCCCAGCAGGGCGAAAATGCTGCCCTTTTTCACCTCGAGATCTACACCTTTTAAGACAACAACATCCCCAAAGGCTTTTTCCAAGCCTTTTACGGCAATTGCCGTGTTATTCCCACTCATTTTATTTATCACCTAACTTTTCCCGAATTTCACGATTGAGCTTATCACGCCAATTTTCTGTGTAAGTTTCGGTATTCCGCAGGAGTTCTTCGCAAAAAGCGGCCACATCCTCGCCTGTAATTTCCAACACATGCTTACCGTTTGCCACACCCTCTTCAAACAGCTGAATCAAATCGTAATGAACCTTCATCATATCGTAGCCTGCTCCTGCGGCGAACATCCACATGTGATTTTGGATCTTCTTGAATACAAATTGATAGTCCTTTGGCAGTGCATCCACCCTTGCCATTTGCTCTTTGTATTC
>CAYNCW010000433.1:0-1910 GCA_964395635.1 uncultured Oscillospiraceae bacterium | reverse complement strand
CTTCCTTTTCTCTTTTTATTTTTCTTTCTGTCCAATATGTATTGTAGTTCTACAACCAGAGAAGGAGTTCCTCCCTGGCTACTTACTTCACAACTATGTCGTCTTTACGTTGGGTGACCACAATTGTATCCATGCATTTTTGTACTTTTCCAGATATAGCCCCCCCCATTATAAGCATCGCAAAAAAAACAGGGTAACAGCCAGACAGGTATGGAGAGTTTTGTAATGTGCCAAAAGCCGAACCCACCTGCACATACGCCAGCATGGCAAAACGCAATAGTACCAAGCAAAGCAAACTAAACGGTACTAAAAAATCCATCCATACATGTAATTTTTTTCCTTATTGTGACGTAATGCTAAAATTGTGGTTCCTGCCATGGAAAGGAGGTACAAGGCAAACAATATCGGAAGTATTATTTTATATATTTGAACCGTGGTTTTGCTTACCATTTGCCCCCATACATCCCATTGAGTTTGCATATTCTGAACTGAAACGACCGTTCCATCAGAATAGAGTATATCTGTATAGAGTGGTTCATGGGTATAATTCATATAATGGTCTATCTCTGCCGCATCGTTAATTTCCACCACAGATGGCGAAAATGTATCAATATTCGTGCAACTTAATAAATAATAAAAACCGGAAAAAGTCGCCTCTAGAATAGGCAGAGTCATCCACCCGTAATATTTGGGAGAAATTCCAATCCCCGAAACGCCCGCCAAAAGCTTACCCTCGGTTACCGCCTGATTTATCTCTGTAGCCATTCGCTCATAGAACTGGTCGGTGGTCTTTGCATCCACATAATAACCTGCATTCTTTACCGCTGTACGAAGCGCAAACGTAAAATAACCCGTATCGTACCAGATACCACCTATATCATGTAGTATGAAATCTGCCACCTCTGCAAAAGCAGGACTCACCGCACGAAGTTGATTGCACTTCTCTACGCTCATTACCGTTTTAGGACTATCCTCACCCGCATCAATTTTATAGATTGCTTGATATGCCTCGGCAAAGGCACCACTGTTAAAATCTTCCAACACATATGTGCCATAATATTTCCCGTTCATAAGAAGAACTGGCGTCACACAAATGCCCCAGCCAAGTACAGCAACCAGCGGTAAACAGATTATTCTATACCATCGTTTTCTTTCATCTCCACTCGTATAGAGACAAAGCCAAAAAACTATGCACACCGCGATACAAATTACCAAATATACCGTAAGCCATTGGCTATCTTCTCGATACATGTTGGCAAAAGCCAGGGTTGCGCCAGCGAAACCAGCCCAAGGTAAGGCCCTTTTAAGCGAAGATAGTCGCACAAAAAAACCCAAAGTACAGCTTATAAAAAATAAGACCACAGTATAGGAACCAATATCACGGTAAAGCCGGGATATTGCCCATGCGAAAGCAACGGGACAATAAAGAAGAAATAAATATGCCCCCATTGCAATCCATTTGTTTTTAACCCAAGGAGCGATTGCCGCCATAAACAACACACAAGCAAACACATACAATAAATGAAACCCTAAACTGTAAGGAATATGCAAGGCACTAAAGGCCGCCGCCAGCAAAGGATAACCGACACCCTTCACCAGTGTCATCGACCCATACATGCCCAGCCAATCACCCTGAAGAATAGAAATCGCTTTATCATACATCATTCTATCATCATACACAGAATCATGTATGTAACTAACGCCCATGCTTCTACTAAGCATCAAACGGAACAAACTGGCCAATACACAAATTAATAAAACAAGCCAATTGCGCTTTACAAAGTCTGCAATTGGCATAATAACCTTATTAATCCTCACCATATAATCCCCATATACACAAGTTAAATATACAATTTATACAAATAAAAAATGCCGGCGCCTACCTATCTTCCCAGGTCGTCACCAACCAA
>CAYNCW010000432.1:0-1919 GCA_964395635.1 uncultured Oscillospiraceae bacterium | reverse complement strand
CTTGATTGGTGGTGCCTAGACTGGAATAAAAGCTCCATTAACTTTTATAAAAGCCTTGGAGCAGTTGCCATGGATGATTGGACTGTATATCGCCTTGAAGATATTGCACTAGAGCAGCTTTCCCAGGGATATGAGCAATATGTAGACGGTATTAAATAAAATGATCATATTGATTGCGATAAAATCAATCCAATAACTGTAATTACACATTTCCTCTGTGTATTGAGATAAAATATAAGAATAAAGTGCCCTTATGGGTTGATAGTAAAAAATACTGATAAAAAATCTCTAATTCATTATAATATAGACTAAAAAAGACTAGATTAATGCATCTGGGTATAGTATAATAGAAAAAATTATTTGTTTTACATAATAGTTTTTAATATATGTCTTTATGACCAGATGAAAGTATTGGAGGAAATTGCATGAACAACGCCGAAGCACTGTTGGGTTTACCCGGTGTTAAGCAATATGACAAAGGTGCCATCATTGTGCAGGAGGGGGACGCCTCCTGTAAGGATATGTTCATTTTTCTTCAGGGGTCTGCGGAAGTATATAAAAACTATGCAAAGCCAAATGAAATTCATCTATCCACCTACACTGCCCCAACATTTTTGGGGGATGCATGGTTGTTTTTAGGAAAAATACCGCCTGCCACTGTAGTTGCCAACGACCAAGTGGTTGTACTAAGTATTAACCGGCAAAATGCTTCTCAGGTCTTTGCCAACCAGCCTGAAATCGCTTTTATGATCATGGAGGGATTAAGCAAAAAGCTGGATACCCTGGGACAATCTTATGAATCCTTGCGAGCTAAAATTCCCGGTGGTGTAGCCGATGAGCAGGGGTATTCTAAATCCAATCCTCTATTTCCCAAAGCGCACGGCAGCTATTTAATTACATTGGACAACGAGAACTCCAAATACCTGTACGAACAGCACATCACCTGTCCCCTTTGCAACCACTCCTTTACCAGCCTGACCACCTTAGCCTCAAAGCTGACTTTAGATCGAACCGATGATGATCTGCGAGCACATTATAAGGATATCGACCCACTTCATTACGATGTGGTGTCCTGCCCCAATTGTTTATACAGCGCATTTAACGATCAGTTTCCAAGGGTCTCCAAAAGTTCAGCTAACCGGGTTGACCAAGAAATTGGCAACTTTAAAGGCTCTGTAGAAATAAAAGCCGGCTTAAATAGAGATACCTTTACCATCTTTGCGGGATACTATCTTGCGTTGCTTTGTGCACCCATCTGTTTTGATGATTATCAGGTAATCCTGGCAAAATTGTGGCTGCGGCTTAGCAGACTGTACAAGGACTGCAGTGACCAAACTATGCATCTGTTTGCCTGTGAGCAAGCTTTAAAAGAGTATACGTATTCTTACGAGCATTTTAATTTCTCTGAAAGGGTAATTCAGCAGATTTGCTATCTGGTGGGGGATTTATACTATAAACTAGACGATATAGACAACGCTCGAAACTACTTCTTTATGGTTAAAACAAATCGTGCAGGCTCTAAGGTGCTCACACGCCAGGCAGAAAATCGCCTGGATGAAATACGGGAGCTAAAAAAAGCGGCAGCTGCCAACAGTTAAATAAACCCCAACACCAGCGCAAACGAACCTGCTTCTTCGTTTGATAGCTGGTGTTTTGTTTTAAAACTACAGTTTGCTAAGATCTGTTCAGGCCTCAGCACTTTCTTTATGCAGGCTCTTTCTTGGTTTAATGGGAGTGATTTTTATTGATCCCATGAACCTGACACTACTTGTTTGCAGCGGTTGTGTTTACAAACTATATGCAGTATAATACTGGTATACAAAAAATAATCGGTGGCAGACCAAAAACAAGGTCAATATGTGGAGCCATGATCCGGTAGGTATATAAACTGTATAAAAATAATTTGGAATGTACCAAAT
>CAYNCW010000431.1:0-1921 GCA_964395635.1 uncultured Oscillospiraceae bacterium | reverse complement strand
CCCTGGCTTCTTCCAGGCTTCTTCCCTTACTCATTGCTGCCGGAATGGCTACTTGATCATTAAAGAATTTGGGGTGACCAAAGCCCGCACGTACAGCTTCCACACCTTTAATTTTGAGTTCATGGGGTGTGTTTTCATGTAAGCGTATGCATGGCCAGGGCAGAGTCATTCTGGTATGGATAGATGCCTCCAAAAGCATAAAGGTCAAGTCGTTAGTAACATCCTGGCCATTGCTATCTACGCCACCCAGTGTCATACTAATGCCACCCCATCCGTGTCCAGAGGAAGCATCTGTAGTCTGCCGGTCTGTCACTTTTTGTGGGCAACAGGATTTAATAAATGCACATTCAATGATCTCTTGGATAAACTCTTTTGTAAAAGCTCCACTTTGTATATCCTTTTCGTAATATGGATACAACCACTGATCCAGCCGACCAAAAGAAATAGAGTGACCGTTGGCTTCGATTAATATAGATGTATGTATAAAAAACCAAAATTGGAGTGCTTGCCAGGTATTGGTTGCAGGCCCTTGGGCAATTTGATGACAGTTGGCAGCTATTTGCAAAAGCTCTGCCTGCTTCTTGGAATCCTGGGACTGTGCTGCCTTTTCTTCTGCAAGAGCTGCGTAGCGGCGTATATATGCAGAAGCCGCATCCAAAACAATTAGCTGTGCCTGATAAAATGTTTGTTTTTGTATTCCTTCCAGCGTTGTTGTGTCCAGCGCTTCTAGCTTTTCCAGCACCTGTTTCTTAACACCGCCATACCCTATTTTCAGCAACCTTGGAAAATCCGGGCACACATGCCCGATGCCGCCCGCCTGGTGTAAATTTAAAAAGAAGATGCTTTTTTCCATATTGCTTCCCTTGCGTTCTTGCTCTGACAGGGCATTGGCAACCATTTCAAAAATAGTCTTCCCTTTCCAATATTCCTCAATATGTTCCAAAGCCTTGGGTACAGATTCATCATAATAATAACGGTCAAGCTCTCTTTTATAGAAAGGGTAGTTGCGGAATTCATCCATAATCCACGAAAATGCAAACTCAGGATGGATTGCAGATGTCTTATTGGGTGCCGCTCCTTCACCCACAATAAGCTCATCCTCATATAGCTGGATATTGATGTCACGCATTACCGCTTCAATGGCGCGGGCAACCTTAATCACCTGCGGAGCAGCCTCATATTTTCGGTAAGCTTCTGTTACAATCAGTGCGCGCTGTGCGTCTATATAAAAGTCCTGTGCAAACCATGTTTCCCTAAGGCGGTTGATACGGCTGTAGGGTGAGTATCCTTGCTCACCAACATGATAGCCAATGCCATATTCCTTATCAATTGGATCTACCCCGCATGCTGTGGTGGTGTTTACTTTCATAACTTTCTCTCCTTACTGTATTTAATTTGATTATTCTCCGATATAAGCTAGGTGAAAGAGCTTTTCCAACTGCAAAATTGTTGGTTGGTGGGGATTTGCCGGTGTACATCCATCTGCCAAAGCCATCTGTGCCATTCGGCTTAAATTGTGTATATACATTTCCTCATCCGCAATTAGCTTTGATAAAGTACGGGGGATATCTAGCCTTGAATTTAAGGATTCAACTGCCTTATCTAACTGAGCAAAGCCAAGTTTTGCTGCTAATTTTGCGTAAGCAGCTGCTGATGCAGCAGAGTTTAATGAGTTAAAACGAATTACATAAGGAAGTAAAACCGCGTTTGCAAGGCCATGAGGGATGTGGTAAAGAGCTCCAAGCACATGTGACATTCCATGAGCGATACCCAACGAGACATTTGTAAATGCTAAACCAGCCAACATAGATGCTTGCAGGATGGCTTCTCTAGCATGTAAATTCCCGCCGTTTATATAAGCGATAGGGAGAAATTCAAAAATACATTCTGTTGCAGCTTGGCTGAGGGTTTTTGATAGTAC
>CAYNCW010000430.1:0-1931 GCA_964395635.1 uncultured Oscillospiraceae bacterium | reverse complement strand
CTGCGGCGGATGACAGCACCACAGAGTCGCTGGCACCACTTCCCGGTTCTCTCGCCGAAGCAATAGAGCGTGCCAAAAACCGTTCACGGGTGAAGGAAACGATTGGAGAAGAGCTTTTGTCAAAGCTTGTTGCAATAAAACAGGAAGAAGTCGCATCCCTTGATGCAGCAAAAGACAAAGCTATATTTTATAGGGAAAGATATTTTGGTATGGTTTAGACTTTAATAAAAACACAATGAAAGGTGGCGGTTTTATGGACAGTGCTTTGGTTGTTTCTTCTTCCGAGAAAAGCATAGCTTTCTTTTGGGAAATGCTAAGCTCTGCTTCAATAAACACGATCGTCACTTCGGACAACTGCGGCGAGGCCAGACGTTTGCTGCTTGAGCGGGATTTTGACTTGGTTGTTATTAACGCACCGCTACGTGATGAATCCGGTGAAAGCCTTTCCCGCCATATTGCAGCAAAGGGTGTAAGTCAGATTATCCTCGTTGTGAAAAGTGAATATTTCGACGAAATATCGGCGCTGACAGAAGAGTATGGTGTTTTAACAATTGCAAAGCCTATAAACCGAGCATTGTTCTGGGCGTCATTAAAGCTTGCAAAATCCACTGATGCAAGGCTTAAGTCGATGCGTGACGAAAACAGTAAGCTCAAGCAAAAAATAGAGGATATCCGCATTGTTGACCGCGCCAAATGCATCTTAATCTCCTACCTTAGCATGAGCGAACAAGAAGCGCACCGCTACATTGAAAAACAAGCGATGGATATGCGTACCACAAAGAGAGCCGCGGCAGAAGGGGTACTTAAAACCTATGAGAATTAACAACCGGAGAGCCGCCGATGGCAATGGATTAGGTGGGATAGTTGCATATCATACTCGTGGACTGTAAGCCTGGGACTGAATTTTGATGCAACCAGCGACAGTGAGGCCATTTCCTCTCTGCTCGCCTGTTATAAAGAATACTTGGAGGTCAAATAGCATTGAGTATATTGTACTTGATATTAGAAAACGGCATGATTTTTGAAGGGCAGAGCTTTGGAGCAGAGGGCGATGTAACGGGTGAGCTTGTCTTTACAACCGGGATGACCGGCTATCTTGAAACCCTTACCGACCAAAGCTACCACGGTCAAATCGTCCTACAAACCTTTCCGCTGATTGGCAACTACGGTATCATCCCTTCCGATTTTGAAAGCGATACTATCGGCCCACTTGCCTATATTGTAAAAAAGCCGTGCCAAGACCCCTCCAACTTCCGAAGTGAGGGCACTCTTGGCACTTTTTTAAGGAACAAAGGCATTGTCGGGATGTGCGGCATTGACACAAGGGAGCTGACAAAAATTATCCGAGAGCAGGGCGTGATGAACGGCAGGATTACCAAAACCCCGCCAGATAAGGTTTCACTCCAAGAGATTCGCGCCTACTCCATCATAAACGCTGTGGGATCTGTATCCTGCAAAGAGCCCTTGTTGTATCAGGGGGGCAATGCAACGCGCACCGTGGCGCTGCTGGACTTTGGTCTGAAAGAAAACATTAAGCGCGAGCTGCTAAAGCGTGGCTGCGATGCATGGGTGCTTCCCTGCGACACACCACCCGAGCAAATTGTCGGGCTAGCTCCCGACGGCATCATGCTATCCAACGGCCCCGGTGACCCCGCCGAAAACATCGGTATCATTGATAACCTAAAGGAACTCATGAACAAGGAAATCCCTATTTTCGGTATTTGTCTTGGTCATCAGTTGCTTGCATTAGCAAGTGGGTTTGCAACACACAAACTCAAGTATGGCCATAGAGGGGTCAATCAGCCGGTGAAAGACCTGCAAACCGGCAGAGTGTACATTTCAAGCCAAAACCATGGCTATGCTGTTACAGCTGAAAGCATTGACAAGTGCATTGCAGACCAGTGGTTTGTCAACATCAACGACAAAACCTG
>CAYNCW010000429.1:0-1933 GCA_964395635.1 uncultured Oscillospiraceae bacterium | reverse complement strand
ACCACCCGTCACTTGCAAGCCACCCCGACCATCAGCTGTATACCGAGTATTTCACAAATGGTGCAGGGTCAATTTTTACATTTGAGATTAAGGGTGATGCAGACACGGCAAAAAAATTCATTGACAGCTTAGAGATCTTTTCGCTGCTTGCCAATGTAGCCGATGTCAAAAGCCTGGTTATTCACCCGGCTTCCACTACCCATTCACAGATGAGCGATAGCGAGCTTGAGGCTTGCGGTATAAAACCGAATACCATTCGCTTGTCTGTCGGCACTGAGCATATTGAGGATATCCTCTTTGACCTTGAGAATGCGTTTGCCATTGTCTGATCATCTACCCAAGAGCCGCATATTCTGCGGCTCTTGGGTCATAAATTATATTTTTTCGAAAGGAATTATAACCATGAAAATATATAAGTCAATCTCTGAATTAATTGGAAAAACACCGCTTTTAGAGCTTTTGCAGTACGATAAGCAAAACAATCTGGGTGCGAGAATATTGGCAAAGCTTGAATACTTTAATCCAACCGGAAGTGTCAAGGATAGGATTGCGAAGGCTATGCTTGACGATGCCGAAAGGCAAGGTCTTATTCAAAAAGATACGGTTATTGTTGAGCCTACAAGCGGAAATACAGGCATAGGGCTTGCTTCTCTTGCGGCGGCAAGGGGTTACCGTATCATTCTGACAATGCCCGAAACAATGAGTGTAGAACGCAGAAAGTTACTTGCGGCTTATGGGGCGGAGCTTGTACTGACCGAGGGGGCAAAGGGTATGAAGGGGGCCATCGAAAAAGCAACGGAGCTTGCACAGCAGACACCAAACAGCTTTATACCCAGCCAGTTTACAAGCATAGCAAATCCTGCAGTACATCTTGCTACAACAGGCCCCGAACTATGGGAGGATACAGACGGTGAGGTCGACATTTTTGTGGCCGGTGTGGGAACAGGCGGTACGATCTCAGGTGTTGGTCAATACTTAAAATCGCAGAATAAAACCGTTGAGATTGTCGCCGTTGAGCCGTTTGATTCTCCGGTTTTGTCCGCAGGGACAGCCGGTCCTCACAAAATACAGGGCATAGGAGCAGGTTTTATACCCGAAACCTTGAACGTAAAAATCTATGACAAAATCATCACTGTTACAAATGAGAACGCATTTGCTACCGCTAAAACACTTGCCAAAGCAGAGGGTGTGCTTGTAGGCATATCCTCAGGAGCGGCACTGTGGGCCGCCACTCAACTTGCAAGAAAGGAGGAAAACAAAGGCAAGACAGTTGTTGTCGTTTTGCCTGATACAGGGGAGAGATATTTGTCTTCGCCTATGTTTACGGAGTGAGCGCGACGCTGTATCAAGGCGTCACCCTTGGGGCACTTTAGCAAACAGGTGATTGAAAGATTTATAACCGCTTATGAAAACCGAACCACTCCCAATCCATCGCAAGCGGGCAGGCGCTTGTTTTGTATGATGGAGATATTGTTATCGGTGGTGGTACGATCATATAAACCACATTTAGCCACCTTGGAAGCAGGGGGATATGCATGCATATCCCCCTGCTTCCAAGGTTTTTGACAGCCCCCAAGTCCCCGGCTCCGACGAGCGAAAATCACCCCTTATGGGCGTTGGGCAGGAAATGACTTGTTGGCACCTTCCGCAAACATGGCCAGCATGTGCTGTGCCGAAATGTCGGCCTCCACACCTTGGGAGGGGGCCAGAATCAAACCGCCCACATCCTTGAAGCAATCAATGGTTTGCCGTGTCACAGCGCGGATGCGCTCCATGGGGCCCTCGGGCAAAACGTGCTGGGTGTCGATGCCGCCGTAAAAGGCCACACGGCCACCGAATTTGGCCGCCAAGCCGCCGATTTCCATACCGTCGGCCGAAACCTGCACCGGGTTGATGATGTCGGCCCCGATTTCAATAAAATCCTCTATCACCT
>CAYNCW010000428.1:0-1938 GCA_964395635.1 uncultured Oscillospiraceae bacterium | reverse complement strand
CAGCTTTGACAGCATATTATCACCGCTTGCCAAACGATAGGCTACACCAAGCTTATTTGCAAACCAAAAGATAAACAGATACGGCAGATTGGGAAGCAAATACTTCTTGATGTTCGCAGTGGATATGGGGATTTTCACTTTACTCATAGCTCACGCCCCTTATCCTTGTTCCGCACCTTGTCAACCACCTGCGACTGCACAAGCTCCTTCATCTTGCGCAATACTGCAAGAATAGACGGTTTTTCGGGAGTAGCTCTCTTGATGGACTTAGCGGTATATTCCTTGAAAGCGGCGGTTAAAGCATCGTTGTCACGCCCCTTGAAGAACACAAGCCAGCGGGGAGGGGTTTCAGAGGTGTCCTTTTTAAGAGCAAAGTCAATACCATATTTTCGGGCAACACGCTCAAAGGACTTGATATTTTGGTCGGTAATCTCGATATTCTGAACACCTGCACCTTGCTTTACAAGCTGTTTAACTGTCTGCTTGCCCTTGTATATTTTTGGCGGCTTGTTCTTTTGCTTCTCCATTTCTTTAAGCAGCTTTTGGATAGCCTTTACAAACAATTTCCCTGTAAGTTTTGTACCTTTTATCACGATAGACAGGGATTTATCGTTTACGTGTTCCTGTACGATGGTTCATCATCTCCTTTCGAGAAATTGTAGTGTTTAATGGGCGGCGCTCTCGCCGAATAGATAAGGGCAATGGTAAAACGCATTTGACCACCTCACTCACCGCTGTATAACGGCACCGGTTTTTCAGGCACAGGGAATATACCGCATGAAGCCAACTTATCGAAAATGAAAAGGCGGCCCCGCATTGTCCAGTAGGTATGCACAACCGCTGTATTCTCGTTTGCATAGTATGTTCGGGATTTTGTGTAACCTTTGTCGGCATAAGGCTGATGTAGCAACCATGTTTCGCCCATCTTGTATTGAATGTGCATTTCACATAGCAGACGGTTGAAAGTCACAGCCGACATGCCGTAATCTTTTGCAATAAGGCTAACAGGGATTGAATTTGTACTTTGCAAGATAAGGTCAAACAGCCGTGCTTTGGGGGCGAGGGTTTCAATGTGCTCCATTAAAGCGGTGTTCTTTGCTCGTTCTTCGGAGATTTCGTTGAAGAGCCTTGAAGCAAAAAACGGTGATTCCAGAATCTTTTCGAGGGTTTCGTCGGTGACATATGCACCGTGTTTTCTTATTGAGGGAAGCACCTCATCAAAAACGAATTTCTCAAATCTCTCGGCAGAGGGGAGCTTGGAACGGATAATCAAGCGGTATAAATCGCCTTCGGGTATAAAAGTTACTTCTTGCTCACCGCCGTTCGTAAGGACGGCACGTTTCATGCCCCCCTTACAGTGCCGTGTTATTGCGTGTCTTGGTGTTGCATAGCCTAAAATTTCCGCACATACCGTTGCCGGAAAATACGGCTTACCCTCAATCATTAAGACTTCCAGTTTGCCAAATTCTTCACTCTGAAACATTTGCAGTTGATTTTCCATTAGTAAAACCCTCCTTACATTGAAAAAACCGCCTTGTCATGGCGGTTTGGTGTTGGATGCTCCTGCCGATCTTTGGTTACAGCTTGAAGCATGTCGTTATAATCCTTGCCAATTTTGGGCGGCTGATAGGTAATGCTGATGTGGTATAGCTTGCGTTCGTCATGCAAGGCGGCGATTGTTTTAATCATACCCACAAGCCCTGCACGGTCATTATCGAGATACAGCCTTACGCTGTCTATTTCGGGGTGGTCGCTCAGAAACTGGATTAACGCTCTCGGTGCGGTGCAGCCAAGCGATAGGTAATGGCAATTATCCCACTCCTGTCCGTCCATTTTGCGAAGCGTTGCCAACGAAAGAGCATCTACGGGACTTTCAAATACGTCCACTGTGCGACACGGTTCTCTCGGTGACATACAGAAAGCAAAACGCTTGTCGCT
>CAYNCW010000427.1:0-1955 GCA_964395635.1 uncultured Oscillospiraceae bacterium | reverse complement strand
AGCCGCTGTTGCAATTTGGCAGTGTTGGCTGTGCCTACCGTTGCCAGCTTGACACCCTCAGTGATTGTTTCCAGTATTTCACCGCTGTTGGATAGGAGCATGTTGATTGCTTCTGTCAGCATTTTGTGCAGCGTTTTTTCGTCTATAGTGGGGGAGCGCTTGCACTTTAGTGTGCCGCTTTCCAATCTGCTTAAGCATCTCCACACTATTTTCTTGTTGCCATTGCGCTCTCGCCATGTCACGCGGCGATAGGATGCCCCGCATTCGCCACACACCAGCCGTTCTGTCAGTGCATATTTGCTGGAAAACTTGCCCTTCTTCGTGCGTCCGGTTTTGGATAGCACGCGCTTTTTACTGCTACGCCGCGCCATTTCTTCGCGTACCATCTGAAACATCTCGCGGGTGATGATGCCCTCGTGGTTATCCTTCACCAGATACATGGGCAGCTCACCGTTGTTCTTACGCACCTTTTTGCTGATGCAATCCACCCGATATGTTTTTTGCAGCAGTGCGTCACCTGTATATTTCTCATTGATCAGAATGTTCTTGATGGCCTGCCCGACCATTGCTTTCCCAGCGGAGCGGGTATTGCGTCTGCTTCCAAGCCATCCCGTATCCTTTTTAAGCTGTACCCAGCCAGATATTCTTTGTATATCCGTACCACTATTTTCGCATCTTCGGGTACGATGATGTATGCGTTTCCTTCGCCGCGTTCATACCCCAGTAAGTTTTGAAACGCCACCACACCGTCTCTCATGCTCTTTCTCTTGCCCCATGTGACATTGGCGGATAGGGATTCGGATTCCGCTTGCGCAAACCCGGAGAACAGCGTGAGTAAAAACTCACTGGATTCTTTGAGGGTATGTACGTTCTCCTTTTCAAATTGTACGCCTATACCCATAGATTTCAGTTCGCGCACCACATCCAGACAGTCCACCGTGTTCCGTGCAAACCTGCTCACCGATTTACAAAGTATCAAGTGAATGTTACCTTTTCTGCAGTCGCTTATCATGCGCCTAAAATCGTCACGCTTTTTCATGCTGGTGCCCGTGATACCCTCATCTGCATACACTTTTACCAGTTCCCAAGCGGGGTTGGCGTTGATCTTTTGATGGTAATAATCCATCTGCGAAGCATAGCTATTCAGCTGATCTTTGGAATCTGTGCTGACTCTGCAATATGCTGCCACCTTTTGGATTTGGGCTACCTGCCTGCCCGATGCTGCGTGAAGCATCGGGTTGGCGGGGATAATCTCTACTTGTCTTTTCATAGCTGCTGTATTCAACCTCCATTTATTGTAAAAGCCGCTCCTACTCGGAACGGCTCACACTGTTGTATCTCATAGAAATGCCCTGCATGATCAGGTCTGCTCGCTCATTGGGCGGAGCATCCGCACGGCTCAGCAGGTTTTCCATTCGCATCACTTCTGCCGTGGGCATATATTCCCATTGAATCGTTTCCTTTTCTTCCACCACCATCTCTTCCTGTTCCTTGTACCAAACTCGCTTGCCATCACGTTTTTCTGCCACACATTCAAACTGCGTTTCGGGTACGATTGCTGTGTAAGGCGGCATTCCTGTATATCGCGCATTTTCCAGTATCCGCTTGACATGGTTTTTGTTCCAACCACTTTCTTTGTAGAGCGGGTAGGCGCTGTTGTTCATCTTTTCCGCAATCCGTTTGTATGACCAGCCGATGAGGTATACATCAAAAATTTCTCTGACTGCTTGCGCTTCCTTTTCATGGATGACACAGTCACCATTTTGTATTTGGTAGCCGTAGGGAATCTGTCTCTTCATATCATTCCTCGCATAGTTCTATTCCGCCTGTTAGTGTAAATATGAGCTTGCCATCTGGCTGCGCAGTGATTTTTTGCAGTATCTCCCAAGGCAACTCTTGGGCATGGTCCAGTTGCCGCATCAGCGTTTCTAATCCTTGTATTTTGTCCGCTATGC
>CAYNCW010000426.1:0-1957 GCA_964395635.1 uncultured Oscillospiraceae bacterium | reverse complement strand
ATAAAGAAATGTGCAAGGCGGTGCATCGAACCCTGTCAGAAGTTTATCAACCACGATTAACAGCTTCATCTGTGCAGGTTCTTCTATAAATTGCCGCTTTTTCTCCGCTTCAAAGTCCTCTGCACTCTGAGAGCCGAGCATCTCTTTGTATACTTCGTATTTCTTAAACTCCTCTGCATTTTCGGCTTCGGTGCGAAGGTTGCCTTCAATGGGTACAAAAGATGTTATTATCGCACATTGATTAAAACCCTTAGACCTAAAAATCTCATAATAACGACAAGCGGAATAAATCGAATCAGCAACAAGCATAGCATTACCGTTGCCATCCATTAGTCGTGGCTTAAAATCAAAATCTGCTATTACATCCTTTGCAATAACCTCTAAACGCTCGTGGGAGCTATACAGCATCTGCATTTTGCCCCATTTTGCTTTCAGCTTTGCCTTTGCCGCATCATTTAAGCCCCGTGTCTTAATTTGAAAATAATCGTCAATCTTCGCTTGTTGCGTAATAATCTGGTCAACGTCACGGGCTTCATAACGCAAATCAAGCACAACGCCGTCTGCTACAGCTTCGTCATATTTGTAGGTGTGGATATATCCGGGCGAGAAAATCTCTATACTTGTTTTCTTGTCCTTGATGAGTAGAGGTGTACCGGTGAAGCCGACAAATATTGCATTCGGCAGTATTTCCTCCATTGCTGTATGAAGCAAACCGCTTTGTGTGCGGTGACACTCGTCCACGAACACCACAAAATCGCCTTTTGCTTTGAAGTCTTGGGGTAGTGCGGCTCTTAAATCCTCAATATACTTTTCAATAGATTTTTTAATTCCTTTTTCGCTTGTATCTGTACCATTACGATTGCCAAATTTGTGAATAAGCGAACAAATCAAACGATGTTGCGTGTTATTTAATAACGTAATAAGCCCCTCGCCGCTTTTTGTGCGTTCGATGGTTTCGCCAACACCCTTATAAACTTTTTCTATCTGCTCGTCAAGTTCTTCACGGTCGGTGACAATTAGAACACGAGCCTTAGGATTGTTAGCGAGTATCCACTTGGAAAGCCATACCATTGTCAGTGTTTTGCCGCTTCCTTGGGTGTGCCAAATAATGCCGCCTTGTCCGTTTTTTAGTTTTAGCTGTGCCTTTTTGATACCGAAATATTGGTTGTGGCGGCACACTTTTTTAATGCCCTTATCATATACAATAAAGTTGTGAATAAGGTCGAGCAAGCGTTTTTTGCGAAACATACTGTATATTTGCCAGTCCAGTTTGTCGGGAAGCGTCTTGCACTTTGCCAAAATATCAATCGACAGTTCATCAAGCGGTTGGGCGACCGTGTTTATGGTGTCGTTTTTCCATTCAAGATAATACTTTTCTTTAGTTTCAATTGTACCATAACGCAGACCCTCGGCAGAGCTACCTGCCATTGCATATTGAATGGTGGTGAAAAACGGCTTGTTAAAATGCTCACTTTCGTTAGAAAGGTTTTGCCGTATACCTTGGGAAACGGCAACGGTGGACTTTTTAAGCTCAATCACCGCTATAGCGATACCATTTATATAAACCACAAGGTCGGGGCGGCGTTCGCTCTGTGCCTTAATGGTCACTTCTTCAGCAACAGCAAACTCATTTTTTAGAGGGTATTCCCAGTCGATAAAGTACACAGTCTTTTTAGGCTCACCGGGGTTTTCTCCAACTTGCACTCCATATTTAAGGAGTGTATACACCTCTTGATTTGCCTTATAAAGCCCTTGGGTCAGATTACCCGCCACTCTTTGGAGTTCGGCAATAGCACGCTCCGCAAGCTCTGCACCATAACGAGGGAGCAAAAAGGCACGGAGCCTATCGGGCATAATATTGCTGTTTATCTGTGAACGCAAGTTCCCATAAAATTCATAGCCCAGTTCTTCGCTAAACAGCTTTATAACACGCTCTTGCGTTACTCGTTCCGCTTCG
>CAYNCW010000425.1:0-1962 GCA_964395635.1 uncultured Oscillospiraceae bacterium | reverse complement strand
TATTAATATTGGCTTGCTTTTGGTGGGTTATTCCATTTTAGGTGCCGGAATACTGGAAGAAAAAATATTTGTAACCCATTTTATGCAATTTTCATACACTATGGTGAACTCAATTTTAAGGAGGAAATTTTATGGGAAACAACTGCTGTTGGATTATTATCCTTTTGATCATTATCTTCTGCTGCTGTGGCAACGGTTTCGGAGGAAATGGCTGTGGTTGCGGCGGCGGATGCGGACGCAATGACGGTTGCTGCGACTAAATCGAACATAATCCCTAATAAAAAAGCCCGTTCCCTGGTTGGGAGCGGGCTTTTGGCTTATTTATTTAAGAATTACACCACGCCGATACTGCGCCGTAGCTGCAACACCGCTGTTAGTGCATAGAGACTGAAAAACAATACAAACAAGCTTTCCATGTCTCCCAAATAGGGTTCTGGGATGGGGCTGCGGTTTATAAACATATACACATAGTTGGGCACCACAAGCAGAAGGCCGGTGTAGGACACTGCTAAACCGGTGGGGATTGTGTAATTTCTGCCATCTTTACGGGCAAAACCGGTAATGGTTCGGGCGTGGCCAATCATAAACATTGCGGCAAACACCATAAATAATACCGCTAGCAGATGATCTGTTACTGTTGTAAGGGTTGTATAGTTGTTGAACTTTGCTACCAAAAGGATAAGCTGCCAGATTGCAGGCACCAAAACCATCAGCCCATTGGGTGCTCTCCGGTAACCTGATATCCGGATAAGGCCTAGGGTGAAAAAGGAAAGTGCTGCCAGTATACCCAAGGTACCACAAAGGGGGATGTGCCAACCCTTTAGGGGGGTGCCGGTATGCTGGGTAATCTCCATCCACCCGGTATTTTCCAGTGTATACAACGCCAAGGACACGCCGGTGAGCAGAGCCAATACCCCAAGTGTCGGGCCTTCTCGAACCAGCGGATAATCGTTGTCCACCGTTTTAAGGCGATTTGCTCCAAACAATATGACTGTGGAAACCAGTAAAACCCCATGAAAAACCCAAATCAGCGGGGATTGTATGGTATAAAAACCGGTATCCAAATCTGTGTGAAACAGCTTTAGTATGATTCGACATCCGCTGCCGATAACCAATACAATACAATAAAGTGAAAACATAAGCTTAAAATAAGCGGATTTTCCCATGATGCCCCTCCATGCACTGTTGTGCAGTGCATAGCTTTTTTCTAAAGTATGTTCTATTTAACGATCGGACAAGGGACTGTACTCTGTTTTGGGGGCAATGGCTTTGTATGCCGGACGAATGATTTTACCACCGGCAGTGAGAATTTCCTCGATGCGATGTGCACACCACCCCACCGTTCTGGATACGGCAAAAATGGGGGTAAACAGCTCTGGGGGAATTCGCAGCATTTTGTAAACCATACCGGAATACAGATCCACATTGGCACAAAGGGGACCATCAGTACCTTTTTTCTTATTGAATATTGCGGGGGTTAGCTGTTCTATCTTTTTGTAAAGGTTGAGTTCCGCTTCATACTCGGTGCCAGCCGCGAGTTTTTCGGCTGCAGCCAAAAGCACAGTTGCTCTGGGGTCAGACATGGTGTATACAGCGTGACCCATACCGTAGATAAGGCCGGAGCGGTCGCCTGTTTCTTTATTCATAAGCTTTTCGATAAAGGCTGCAACCTCGTCGTCGTTTTCCCAATTTTTAACCCCTGCTTTTACATATTCCATCATCTCGCATACCTTGGCATTGGCGCCGCCGTGTCTTGGTCCTTTGAGGGAGCCAATACCGGCAGAAATTGCAGCATATGTATCGGTGCCGCTGGAAGTGAGTACCCGGGCAGCAAAGGTGGAGTTGTTACCGCCGCCATGATCGGCGTGCAGGATGAGACACATATCCAGAATTCTTGCTTCTTCCGGTGTGAACTGTTTATCGGGGCGGAGCATCCGCAAGAAATTTTCTGCAATGGAGAGG
>CAYNCW010000424.1:0-1965 GCA_964395635.1 uncultured Oscillospiraceae bacterium | reverse complement strand
TATTACCGTAACGCAAAGGTGCGAATTACCATTTCGCACATAGGGTTATTATATCCGGCAAACATGGCTATACTCAATGTAACGATATGCGTATCTGATAGATAAGGGGGATTATTATGAAAGGTTTTGGCGCAAGGCTTAGGGAAGCCAGAGAAGCTTGCAGATTTACGCAAAAAGAGCTTGCGATTCTGTGTGAAACGGACGAAGCCATTATAAGGGCCTATGAAAAAGAACGCCGTGCCCCAAGCAAAAGCATGATGATTCGGCTGTTTGATGCTTTGAAAACGCCGCCGGATTTTTTCTTTCAAGACGAATTAGCCATTAATCCGTACAAAGACAGAGAAGGATTGTTTTCTGACATAACAAGCCTTACACCTGATCAATATGCGCTAGTTAAAGTTATTGTGGAAACTATGAAGGAGCAAAGTAGGAAAAATTAGAAAGGCAAGGCGTTTGTGTCTGAAGTGACCCCAAAAAGTTAGACAAATGTTTTTCAAGCAGCCACAAGGGCTTGTTGTCTGTGTTTAGCAGGTGACAAGTCCTTTAGCTTAGCCTTGATACGGCGATTATTATAGTAATCGAGATAGTCCATCAAATCAACCTTGAATTGTTCAATAGAATCAAATTTTTGCAAATAAAGAAGTTCAGATTTGAGCAAGCCAAAGAAATTCTCAATTACAGCATTGTCCAGACAGTTTCCTTTTCGGCTCATGCTTTGGCATATTCTCTTGGTTTTAAGCATGTTTTGAACCTTCTTATGTTGGTATTGCCAGCCTTGGTCAGAATGAAAGATAAGCTGGGTTCCATCAGGGATTCGAGCAAATGCTTCAGTCAGCATCTCTGTCACCATGGACAGAACTGGCCTATCTGAAATGGTATAACTAACGATGTCCCGGCTGTATAAATCAAGAATTGGTGACAGGTAAATCTTTTGTCCGAACAAGCTAAATTCCGTCACATCGGTCACCCATTTCTGATTAGGTTTTTCTGCTGTAAACTCACGCTTTAGCAGATTGGGAACAGTTCTACCAACTTCACCTTTATATGAACGGTATTTTTTCATTCTCACACGGCAGACCACATTCAGCTGTTTCATCAATCGTTGTACTGTCTTGTGGTTAATTCTAAATCCTCGAATGCGCAATTCTGCCGTAATTCTACGGTATCCATAGCGACCTTTGTTTTCATGGTAAATAACAATGATTTGGTCCTTAATCTCGCCATATTTATCTGCTCTTGCTATCTGCTTCAAGTGGTGATAGAATGTTGCCCTTGGCAGATCTGCAATGCTGAGCAGGATTCTCAATTTATGTTTGTGCCTTAGTGCCGAGATTACTTGCGTCCGTTCTCTCGCTGTACCCTTTCCGACACTAAGGCGTGCAAGTTTTTTAGGTAGTCTACCTCAGCACGCAACCGTTGGTTTTCAGCTATCAAATCTTCCTCAACTTTCTTTTCAAGTTGAGGTTTACGGCCTTTCATGGTGCCATTTGCTGCGCAAGAGCGTCCACGTCGTTCAATATACAGTCCCTCAGAACCTTCTTCCAGATAAATCCGTTCCCATCTCTGTACCATTGATCTTGTAATTTCATACTTTGCAGCTGTCATGTTTTGGCTCAGTCCATTTTGCCGCATATCTTCTATTACAGCTACCTTAAATTCTCCACCGTATTGCCTTTTGGGCATTCCCTTTGACATTGAAAAGCACCCCCATCGTTATCAGTATACCATACTGTCTAACAATTGGGGTGCAGTTCAACCCGACCCCTGCGTAAATAATTTATTCCTTTACATATCCGAGCTTAGAAAGAATCTCCACCGCTTTGTGTCCGTTAGCTGGGGAAACAAGCACCATTGGCCCTGTGCATCCCATGCCGCTTTCGGCATAGATTCCGGCTTTCCAAAGGGCGCGAACAGCGTCCTCCAGTTCCATGATGTCAATGCCTGTGATTTCCTCAGTCACAACTT
>CAYNCW010000423.1:0-1985 GCA_964395635.1 uncultured Oscillospiraceae bacterium | reverse complement strand
CAAACCCGTGTCGGTGTGTGGCAGCGTGGAAGAACGGCATGGGATTGTGCTTGCCAGCAATCCCATTGCCAAAAAGTTCGGAATTAGGACAGGTGATGCCGTTTGGCAAGCGAAACAAAAATGCAGCAAATTGGTGGTGGTGGAGCCACACATGGACAGGTATGTGCGGTTTTCCAAAGCGGCCCGAGATATCTATTCGGAGTATTCCCCCTGTGTAGAGCCATACGGCTTGGACGAAAATTGGATTGACCTCACTGGAACTGAAGACCTGTTTGGTGATGGTAAACAGGTGGCTGATACCATACGAAACCGCATTAAAAAAGAACTCGGCGTTACGGTATCCATCGGGGTGTCCTTTAATAAGTCTATGGCAAAACTGGGCAGTGACATGCGCAAGCCCGATTTTACCAACGTAATTACGCAGGAAAACTTTAAGGAAGTTGTCTGGCCATTACCGGCATCTGACCTGCTGTTTGTAGGCAGAGCGACTGCTAAGAAACTCTACGATATGGGTATTGACACCATCGGTAAGCTGGCCAGATCTCCTGTAGAGGGATTAAAACGAAGATTTGGCAAAAACGGGGTTACCCTGTGGCAATACGCCAACGGCATTGACAATGAACCGGTTTTAGAGACCGGCAGTAAGCACACCATCAAATCCATTGGCAATTCCACTACAGCACCAAGAGATTTGGTGAGCACTGAGGATATCCGTGTTACCACTATGCTCCTTGCAGAGAGTGTAGCCGAGCGCATGCGAGAAAAGAGCTTCCGCTGTCAGGTGGTGCAGGTGTACCTACGTTACAGTAACCTCGCCTGGTTTGAGCGACAGAAAAAATTGCCGTTTCCCTCCTGCACAGCACAGCGTATTGGAGATACCGCTACCCAGTTAATTCTGGCCAACTGGACGGGAGACCCGCTGCGCAGCATTGGTGTGCGGGGCTGCAACCTGCTGGCAGATGAATTCCCCCAGTTATCCCTTTTTCCAGAGCTACAGGAGGAGCAAAAACAGGAGGACTTGGAAATTGCCATGCAGGATGTGCGACGACGGTTCGGGCATTTCAGCATCCAGCGTGGGATTATGATTGCAGACAAACGTTTATCCAACCTTGACACCCGTGACAAGACATCAGCGCACACTGTTGCATTTTACCGGGGAGAAAAGTGAGTTATGTATGATATTACCGATGTTTTTGCTGATAACCGTAGACGTAGGAATGTAAAGGTTCGCGAGGACAGGGATGAGAACGGAAAGATTATGCCGGTCACCGTCTATTTTGGCGATAAGCAGTATGTGGTTGACCGTGTACTGGATATTCAAAACCGAGCAGCCACAAAAGCTGGAGGATTCGGACTGCGGTATACGGTTTGCCTAAGCAACCAAGAAGACCACATCCGCAGCAAGAAAACGTATATCTACCTTGAAAAAGGTGCAGATCCGGAAGTTTGGTTTGTGGAAGAAAAAGCATGATATTTCCCCCTTGCTGTTGTATACTACAGGTAAGGGGGATGTTTTATGTGTGGACGATATAACTTTACTGCTGAAGAAGCTGAGGAGATTAAAAGCATTATTCGTGAAGTAAGCGAGAAGCTTTACGGGCAGTCCATTAAGACAGGAGAAATCTATCCCACAGATTTGGTGCCGGTGCTTGTAGCAGAGCAAGGCAACGAAGTACCTGTTGCTATGAGCTGGGGTTTCCCGCATTTTAAGGGTTCGGGTGTTATCATCAATGCTAAGTCAGAAACCGTGAAGGATAAGCGAATGTTCCAGCAAAGTGTACTGACACGACGGTGCATCATCCCCTCCACCGGTTTTTATGAATGGGGGGCCGATGACAGCCAGCTGTCGCTATTTGAAGGTCATAAAAGCAAGGGTAGCAAGGTCAAATATCAGTTTACTTTGCCACATGAAAAGGTGCTCTATATGGCGGGATTCTACGACCGGTTTCATGAACAGGATGGCACCGAGAAAGACCGGTTTGTTA
>CAYNCW010000422.1:0-2000 GCA_964395635.1 uncultured Oscillospiraceae bacterium | reverse complement strand
GCTCAAAGAGGATTACGACCTGGCCTTGCAGCACCTTGAGCAATACCGGGGCATCCTGCGGCTGAACAAATACCATTACCGCTGCAAGCAGAGCGAAAACCCCGGGGGCTGTGCAGCGTCCCGGAACATTGAGCGGGAAAAAGAGCAGTTCCAGCTTTTACAGCAAAAATGGGGCTCGGAGATTGTGCGGCGGGATAAATCCAGCAAGCACAGCTTTGATTACAACCCCATTATAAAAAGCCCCATCCGGGGCGTATAGATTGCAAACGGCGAGGGTGTGTCACCACCCCCGCCGCGCTTCGCCAGAAAAGCCTCTGGCAAAGGATGGACATGCGCGCGCAGCCATCCTGTCAATTATAGCCTATAACGGCCAAATTGAACAGAGGTGTATTGTATGGATGAAGCGACCAAAGCCGCTTTGCTGAAGCTTGCAAACGGCTATGTGTATGAGGACAGGACGGTGGTTGCCGATGGTGGGGGAAAAGCCCAAAAGGTTACCGTCACCAAAAAGCATGTGCCGCCCAGTCTTGAAGCCATAAAAATGATTGAGCAGCTTAGGCTAGCGGGGAAGTGGCGAGACTAGCATGAGACCATAAAAACAAGGCTGTCAAATAACAAAATGAGGGAGCCGATTGGCACCCTCATTTTAGTGGAATTCTTAATATACGGGTTTTTCCCCTCGACGACGCAGTACATCGTTTAGCACAAGGCTAACATTGGTCATCCATTCGACATCACACCCGTAAGTATCATTTTGATAAAGTAAACCAGATTCTTCGATAGCACGCCTTATGTCTCCGCTATCATATATCGAAGGATTTTCTACAATGTGATCAATAGCACTTTTCGAAAATCTTGTTAAATTCCACTCCATCATAAAAACCTCCCTTAGTGACACTAAATAATACGTCATTAGTTATATTATATCAATTTCACAACCTTAATCAATATACATTTGTGACAAATCCTTATATGTTGATTTGGTTACTTGTATAGCACCATGATTTACAGCAGGTTCAACAGCAAGGTATAACTAGCTGATGAGTATAAAATATCATGTCCATTCTGCACGAAAAACATAAAAAGTGGGTGGTGATGAGTGGCAGAAACGAAAGCACAAGCTTTACAGATGCTTGGCAGTGGGGTTGCCCCAGCAGAGGTAGCGCGGCAGCTTGGCATATCTCCTGCCACGGTACGCACATGGAAAAGCCGCATGGGCCAACCAGGCAAAACGAAACGAAACGTTTCAAGCGTTTCACAAAAAATGAAACGCAACGCCAGCAATGAAACGCTGCATAAAATGGTAGCGGCGGCAGATGATAACCCCGACCTGACGGAACAGCAAAAACGCTTTTGTTTGCTGTATGCACAGAGACCCAATGCAACACGGGCCTATCGGCTGGCATTCGATGGATGCGCATACAGCACAGCAAATGCGGAGGGGCCAAGGCTTCTAGTAAACCCCTGTATCAGGGAAGAAGTGGCGCGCCAGAAGAAAATCGTGATGCAACAGTTGATGGCCGACCCCGCCGACTTGTTTAAGCTGTACTGGGATATTGCCTTTGCAGACCTTTCCGATTTTATAGAGTGGGGGCGGGCCGAGGTGCCGGTGATGGGGCCTTTCGGGCCCATTGAGGTAAAGAACCCCAACGACCCGGAGGGTGAAAAGCAGCCGCTCACAAAAGAGATAAACGAGGTGCGCTTTTTGGAGAGTACCGAAGTGGACGGCACGCTACTGGCCGAGGTAAAGCAGGGCAAAGACGGTGCCAGCGTGAAGTTATCTGACCGCATGGCCGCTATGCGCTGGCTATCTGATTATTTTGAGCAAAACCCCGCAGACCGGCACCGCAGGGAATACGATAGGCGGCGGCTGGCGCTGCAAGAGGCAAAAGCGGGTGCACATCAGAGTGAAATTAACGAGGAACAAAAAGTAGCCCAGGCCGCTTTGCTGGAAGCTATAAAGGGGGCCACTGGTGAAGATTGACAGCCTAAGCAAAAAA
>CAYNCW010000421.1:634-2005 GCA_964395635.1 uncultured Oscillospiraceae bacterium | reverse complement strand
GGGCCAGCAAATATGGCAGGTGCTTCCGTTGACACCACCTGCAAGCTTTGACTCCCCCTACGCCTCTTACAGTGTATTTGCCGGCAACCCGTACTTTATTGATATAGAAGAATTGGAAGACCAGGGATTGCTGCCCCCTGGCAGCTTTGCTTCCACCGGTGGCAGCTCCGGGCAGGTAGAGTATGCTGCCTGCAAGCGCCAGCTGCTTCCCTTGCTGCGCAAGGCATACCAGGCCGATATTGCCCACAAGCGCGAGGAAATCCAGCTTTTTAAACAAGAGCAGGCTTTTTGGCTGGAAGACTATGCAGTATATATGGCTATACAAACCAAGCAAGGGGATATCTCCTATCTGGATTGGCCTACGCCACTCTCCACCCGGGTGCCGGAATTCATAGCGGCTGAAAAGCGGCAGCTGCAGGAGCAGATTGAGTTTTGGATCTATCTGCAATACTTGTTTTTCCGGCAATGGAAGGAGTTAAAGTCCTATGCCAACAGCAAAGGAATTGCGATTCTGGGGGATATGCCTATCTATACAGCCGAAGGTAGCGCAGATGTTTGGGCTCACAGTCAGGTATTCCAGGTGGATAAGCGGCTGCGCCCCACAAAGGTTGCCGGTGTTCCGCCAGATGGCTTTTCTGCTGATGGCCAACGTTGGGGCAATCCCCTTTACAACTGGGAGTATCTAAAGGAAACTGGGTATCAGTGGTGGATTGAGCGGATGAAGGTATCTGCCTCGTTGTTTGATGCAGTGCGCATTGACCATTTCCGTGCCTTAGATGAATATTTTGCTATCCCAGCCCATATGGAAACCGCCCGGGAGGGTGAATGGATGGCTGGCCCTGGGCTTGAATTTTTGAAAGCTATTCAAAAAGAGGTGCCCAATCTTTATCTGGTGGCGGAAGATTTGGGGTTGATGACCCAAGGTGTTCGGGATTTGTTGCGGGACAGCAAGCTGCCGGGAATGTGTGTGCTGCTGTTTGCTTTTGACGATTCTAGATCCTCCGATTATCTGCCCCACAACCATACGCGCCACAGCATCGCCTATATTGGTACCCACGACAATGATACAGCGGTTGGCTGGATGAAGGATGCCGATAGCAGCCAAGTGCAATATGCTACCCAGTATCTCTTTTTAAATCAAGAGGAGCAAATCCACAAGGGCTGGCTGCGAGGGTTGTATTCCAGTATCGCAGATACTGCCATAGCCCAGATGCAGGATATCCTGGGGCTTGATAACACCGCCCGCATGAATACTCCCGGCACCGTAGGGGGCAACAACTGGCGCTGGCGAATGACGCCGGAGATGTTGACCCCAGATCTATCCCAGGAACTGCGCAAGATGGTCTCATGTTATGGCAGGTTGATCCCTGT
>CAYNCW010000421.1:0-624 GCA_964395635.1 uncultured Oscillospiraceae bacterium | reverse complement strand
GTGGCTGATGCATAAAGAATACCAAAACCCCCGGACACAGAGCGTCCGGGGGTTTTGGGCGGTATGGAGGTACCGTTACCGCAAAAAGAGACATGCAAATAGACTCTAATCCTTGTCGCAGCAGCAAGGACAGGGCTTGGGCTTGGGTTCCGGCTTGGGCTCAGGGCAGCAGCAGCAAGGACAGGGCTTGGGTTTCGGCTCTGGCTTAGGTTCCGGACAGTAGCAATGAGTGACCTTCATGGGTGGCTCGAATACTTCAATTTTGCAAACATATTTGCATTCTTTCACCACGCGGCGCTTCAGTGGTGTGCAGCCACAATGCTTTTCTACCTTTTCTTCTTTTTCTTCTTTATGGCCACATTTCTCGCATTTTTCTTCAGGGTAAGATTCTACAATGGCATCTTCTTCATACCAACTCATATTTTAACCGCCTTTGTCGATTTAGTAGGAGAATAAAAACATACTGTATAGGAAGAGCAATGGTCTTCCCCTAACAATAGTATGCAACTGCCCTCACCATTGTTAAAGGATTGCAATCTACCTCAGCGCTTATAGGGCGATGCTGAATCTTGGAATGCAGTAAAATATAGAAATTGCATTTTACTTTCTGGATTGGACTTGTAG
>CAYNCW010000420.1:0-2009 GCA_964395635.1 uncultured Oscillospiraceae bacterium | reverse complement strand
CCTTGTATGGGGTTTTCTTGTAGTGAAATGTCTGGGGGTTTTTAATATATGATATGTAACAAAACCTTTGCAGTGGTGGGTGGGGATCAACGCAACGCACACCTGGCGAATACGTTAACTTATCGCGAAAATGGCTACACAATATACAGTATGTATTTAGATAAGGATGTAAAATTGGCATCAACTATTCACAAGTCCAACAATGCTAAGCTGGTGTTGCCACAAACCGATGTTGTCATCTTTCCTTTGCCGCTGTTGGATGGTGCCGGCGCAATCAACACACCGCTAAGTGATGAACATTTGCTGCTAAGCCAGTGTCTGGATTACATATCCCCCGATGCTACAGTGCTGGCCGGCAAGGTTAACGACGAAACCTTGGTGGAATTTGAAAAAAAAGGTATTGAGATTATCGATTACCTAGAACGGGAAGAGTTTGCTGTATACAACGCCATCCTCACAGTAGAAGGTGCCGTTGAGATTGCCATGCGGGAACTGCCCATAACACTGTTTGGCAGCACCTGTGTGATAACCGGGTTTGGCAGAATCGGCAAGCTGTTGGCACGTCAGCTGCAAAGCTTGGGGGCCAGAGTTCAGGTTGTAGCTCGGAAATGTGAGGATCTTGCTTGGATTCGGGCCTACGGTTATGAACCGGTGCCCATTGGCCATATGACCGAAGCGCTGCCCTATGCAGATTTGCTGTTTAATACTGTGCCTGCCATAATATTGGGTGAAGATAAACTGCGTAAACTGGGCAGAAACTGTTTGGTTATCGATCTAGCTTCCAAGCCCGGCGGGGTGGATTTTGATACTGCAAAAAACTTAGGTTTAAAAACAATTTGGGCGCTGAGCTTGCCAGGCAAGGTGGCACCCATGACAGCCGGAGAGATCATACTGGATACGGTATGCAATATCCTCCGTGAAAGGGGAAAACTGTAATGGAAAAAATCAAAGTGGGCTTTGCCCTTACCGGATCCTTTTGTACCTTTAAAGAAATTATGCCGGTGGTGCAGCAGCTGGTGGCATTGGGGTATGAAGTAACCCCCATTATGTCCGAGTTTGCTTATGCTACCGATACGCGGTTTGGTAAAGCGGTGGATTTCGCCCGAGAGCTGGAAAGCATCTGTGATCGGCCGCTGATACACAATATCGTAGGTGCCGAACCTATTGGCCCACAAATGCTGCTGGATGCCTTGGTGATTGCACCCTGCACCGGAAATACCCTGGGAAAACTGGCCAACGGCATCACCGACACCTGTGTGACAATGGCGGCAAAAGCACACCTGCGAAACCAGCGCCCCTTGCTTTTGGGGGTATCCACCAATGATGCCCTTGGCAATGCAGGCAAAAATATTGGTGCGCTGCTCAACTACAAAAACGTCTATTTCATTCCCATGCAACAGGATAGCCCTAGCGGCAAGCCTCGGTCAATGGTGGCAGATTTTGCCAAGCTGCCTGCTGCGGTGGAAAAAGCCCTAGAAGGTGTACAGATCCAGCCCATATTCTTTTAACACTGGTAGGTTGGTGTAAGCTGGTGAAAGGCCTATGGATAACCCTAAGCTGCCACCTGGTGGCGGCTGTGTTGTTCGTTGGGTGAAGCAAGCAGCTTGTTGGTACGGGTTGGATCAATAAAAAAACACAGAGGTAACCGATATTCTCCGGTCTACCTCTGTATTCTTTGTTGGTGAAACGTCCGTCCTCACGCTATGTAGGTTGCGTGAATGAATTTGCAATCCTTTTTTCTTATTCAGCGCCTAATCCGAAACTGATAGACAACGCGCGATTGATTTCGCCCATGGCGTTGTCGTCCAATCTGCCCATTTTTTCTTTGAGTCGTTTTTTATCAATGGTTCGGATCTGCTCCAGCAGCACCACCGAATCCCGGGATAAGCCACACCCCTCGCTGGGAAGCTCTATATGGGTGGGTAACTTAGATTTTTCTTTTTGACTAGTAATGGCCGCGGCAATAACGGTAGGACTAAACTTATTTCCAACGTCATTTTGGACAATCA
>CAYNCW010000419.1:0-2038 GCA_964395635.1 uncultured Oscillospiraceae bacterium | reverse complement strand
TCCCAGATGTTCTGCAGCTGATCAATACCCGACTGGGCACAAACTTGCCTATTACTGAAATGCTCACCCCAGATTTGCAAAAAATGCTTGTAGAGATTTTTCAGCAGACCATGAACCTGGATTTCGGATCCAATATACCTGTTACAGGTTCTATCAATAACGAGATGCTGGAAATCTATCCACCTATCCGGTTGGGTCACAAGGGTCGGCTAGTATTCCTCATTCAGGCGTTGTTGGCTTTAAAGGGATACAATATGGGAGATATAGACGGCTACTTTGGACCGATGACAAAACAGCTGGTAGAGATGTATCAGAAGAGCAACGGCCTACAGGTGGACGGCATCGTGGGAATCGATACCCTCACACACTTACTTACCGTCTGGAGCTGATGCAAACCAAGCAGCATCATACAGCAGATAAAAACCCATGTACAGAAAGGAGCTACTTCTTTCTGTACATGGGTTTTTTATGAGCCAATTAATTTACTTCTACGATAGAGATATTTTCCGGGCGTATATTGGTTTCCTTAAGAATAATATCCCGAATCTGGCTTACCTGCTCGGTTTCCAAACCATCGGTTTTTACAATGACGTCTGCCCGGGCAGTATCATAGTATACCATAACATCTGTTAACCCTTTGGCTTTGATAAGGTTTTCTATCTTGCCTTCGGTTTCAATGGACTGAGCCAAGTCGGTGGCGCGAATCGCAAGCTCTGCTTTTTGGGTGGGATCCAACTCGGCATCAGCCAGCATGGTAGCCAAGGTCTCTACCGCTTCATCCCTTGCTTTTTGACGGGAAAGTTTAGCTTCTACAAAGAAGGTTTCGTCCTCCTCTGCCATTTCCACCATAGCAGCATCCTGTCCCTCTTCGGTATTTTGATTGTCCACATATTGGGCTTCCCCATAATTTGTTGTTTCCTTTGAAAGCGCGTTGGTGGCGGTGAGATCAAGCTGCTTGCTGGAGTACTGCCAATTGAGGTACACCGCTATACCAAGACCCAATACCAGGGACGCCAGTCTTCTTTGCCGGGTGCCAATGCTCATGTTCATCCTTACTTCCTCCGGAATGCTTACGTGGTTTGTTGATCTATCGGCACAACGCATACCCGGGGTGTAGGGATGTGCAGGGCGGTTGTAACAACATGAATCAGATCGTTTTGCACCTGAATACTGTCTGCCCCCTGGCATACAATAACCACACCCTGTACTTTGGGCTGCAGTTGTGTTTTGACCAGGGCCTGTTTTTTGCCATACTCGGTATCCACAAGTACATAGCTGGACTGGACATCCTGCCGCATAACCTCTTTGGCAGCCTGTTCACCTAAACCTGGCTCCAAGCTTTTGTCCAAACTGGTTTTTTCTTCTTGCGCATACACATATTCAATACCGTGCTCCAAGGTTACCATTACTTGGGCTTCTCCTACCCCCTCAATAGTGGTAATCAGCTTTTGCAGTTTGTTTTCCATATCAGCAGTATACTGTTCAATGGTAAACTGTGCTGTTTGTGGATCCGGCTCTGGCTGTGTTTTCAGCGTTCGGTCCTTGGTGCTGGTCAGCTGCGATATCAGTATTAGCGCCATCCCCAACAGCCCAACAAGCACAATTACCCGAATTGCAACATCCCGCGAGAAAAATCCCCGAAACTTTTCTGTAAACTTGGTGAGATCCACCGATTCCCCCTCCTTTCTTTTCCCTGCTGCGTTTATCATCCATAGCCCAACCGTACCTCTAACCCCAGCGCCTGGGTAAGCTCCTTGCGTATTGACTGGTGCTGGGAGGCATACCGTTGTTCCATTTGGATTTCCACTACGGGGACATCCTCGGCATTTTGTCCGTTTGTAGTAATGTTTATGGTGATCTCCCCTGGATTTATTCCCATTTCCTGGAATTTTTCCATGACAATTTTATGGATATCGGCTTGAGAAATTTGAGACGACTGCTTTTCCACAACCAATGTAAGTCTTTGTGCCCTTTGATTAATGTCCTCCTGAGAAATTTCCTGTAGCTGAATACGCAGGTTGGGGTTTCCCAATATAAA
>CAYNCW010000418.1:0-2045 GCA_964395635.1 uncultured Oscillospiraceae bacterium | reverse complement strand
AGGGTGGCTAAGGGGAACTGGATTTGCAGGGGCAATAAAATTTTACCGATACCGTATCGGAGACAACTGCCGATACAGCCTCCGGCACCAACCAACAAAAAATTGCGCATTTAGGGCACCTCCTGGATAGAATGGGGGGCATTACTCCGGCATACAAATGTGTACATTCCGTGGGTGACGTGGTAGTGGAGTGCTGGCCGACCATTGGCTTGGAACAGCCATTTACATACAGCTTTAAAGGAAGCTGTGGAGTAGGTTCAGTATAATGCGATAGGTGCAGCAGCAAAGGAGTACTATGTCTAAAACCATAATGACAATCCCCTGCTTCTGGGGATTTTTTTTGTAGAGAAACAATTGGGTTATAAGGCTGTTTGCGCTGGTTGCCAGCAATAAAATGGCTGGTGTACTGCCTATGTACCTTGGTAGGACAAGGGATGTGATTAGATCGGTTAAGGCCAGCACAATGGCCGATACTATCACCAGCAGTTTGACAGTTAGGAAGTTTTGCATTGAGGTTTGCTCCATATATTTTTAGGGGATAAAATAGTTTCGCTGTGTAGGGCGAGCCCACAGCAAAGACGAGGGCGGTTACGGTATGCTCATTTGGCGTGATTGGATTTTAGTTTGCGGTATATTTTTAGCGCCAATAAAATGCTACAATACACAATACAACCATTCAGCAATAAGGATATAGGATTTATGTGCATGGACATAAGGGGGGTGATTCCAATGTTTGTAGTATACACAGTTATGAACGGTATGGGAAACCCAACTTTATATTGAAAATTGTCAATTGTCCTAAATGGTAAACTATACGCCAGGGCAATCACTATCCAAAATGATACGTTCAGTATTTTCCAGTGAATCGTTTTCACTAAAATTCTCCTTCCTAGGTATAAAAGCCCAAACCTGGATGTGGATGTTGTTACTAAGTAAACTGCTGCTAACAGGAAATACGGGATTTACTTATAGAAAGCTACAAAGCCGCATTTTGTAGGGTGGTCTACGATAATAGATTTTCTATATTTAAAAAGCATGAGAGAAATAGTGGTATCTCCACCGGCAGCAAAAACATTCAAAACGCTTACGAATAAAAGTAATTTACTTTGTATTGCTAACGAAACCAAAAATAATCCAACACCCAACACCAACAAAGGCAATAAAACACCAAACATATACTTGCTGAAATTTAATGGTTCAGAACAAGCGCAATACGGGGTCAATTGTTTCCACATTACGCCAAAAGAAATGCTTTTTTTATTTTTGCAGCCAATTCTCCAGCCAATTCCGTGCAGCAATTCGTGTATAAAGATGCTGCTAAGTATAAAAATGAAAAGCATAATAGAGTTGGCTAGGGTATACTCCATTTTTTTATAAGGAAATACAACCGAATATACAACCAAAAACACAATTGCGATTGGTCCTGCTGTTACTAAAGCCATTAAATTTGCTTTTGTTACAGATATAACCCTTTCGGCTGTTTGATAGCCTTGTCTTTTATAGTCCATTTTTGTTTTATCAAAAATGTCGGTTCGCTGTTCAACCTTCATAAGACGTACACTCCTGGTAAAACGTAAAGATTTTTTTGGGATACCTATATCCTACCTAAAATATGAAAAGCTGTCAAATTCTCATTCGACAGCTTTCGATAAACACTTGTGCTTGTGAGTCCAAAAATTGACGGAGAGTATGCTCACCAATTTACTTTAATTTGCAAAAGTTATCAGTTGGCCTTTTTGGATTACTTGCTTACTCCAATCATAATTTACAGGTTTTCCTGTAAAATAATAGTTTACTACACGCGCATTTGCTGCGTGAGTAATGATTAAAACATTCTTACCCTTGTAATCATTTACAATTATGTCGCATACTTCTGAGTTGCGTTTTATAAAGGCTTTCATATTTTCAGTTCCTTTGTCACCTATTTGAACTGCTTGCCAAAACGATTTCATCATTTCTGCAGTTTCTTCCATACCCTCGAACTCGCCGCAATATATTTCAGCAATTATTTCATCACAAATAGCAGGGCCGTTTTAAACAATTTC
>CAYNCW010000417.1:0-2047 GCA_964395635.1 uncultured Oscillospiraceae bacterium | reverse complement strand
AACTGCCTTAATTACCGGCGCCACCGGCGGAATCGGCCGGGAGCTCTGCAAGGTGTTTGCCCGCAATGGATACAATTTGGTTATCACCGCACGAAGTATACAAAAGCTGGAGCATCTGGCTGTAAAACTGCGCAGAGCCTACAGCATTGCGGTACATGTTATTGCCACCAATTTATCCCACCCTGCTGCTGCCGATGAAATTTACGCCCAAACCGGATTGTGCGGCATTCGGGTCGATGTGCTGGTTAACAATGCGGGATTTGGATTTGGAGGCAATTTTGCAGCAAATCCACCGGAAATTCAAGAGGAGATGCTCCAGGTAAACACCTTAGCTCCCACCCGGCTCATCCGGCGGTATCTGCCGGAAATGCTCCAGAGAAGCGACGGCAAAATCCTGAATATTGCCTCCACAGGTTCCTTTGTGCCGGGCCCGATGAACGCTATTTATTGTGCCAGCAAGGCTTATCTGCTCCATCTCAGCGAGGCGCTGACTGTGGAGTGCAAAAATACCGATGTTAAGGTGTGTGCCGTTTGCCCCGGAGCAACTCAAACAGGGTTTGCCCACCGTGCCAATATGGAGGCCACCCGCCTGTTTAACTACCAGGTGCTCTCTGCGCGCCAGGTGGCGGAGGATTCCTACAGGGCGCTACAGTCCGGCAGAGCAGTGACGGTAATTGGCGGAGCCAACAAGGCGATGATTTTCGCCACCCGGGTTGTGCCACGGAAGGTAAGCACCGGTGCCTCTGGGATGTTACAGCGCCCCCAGGAGGTTCCCAGCCACCGTTAATGACTATTCTAATAAGCCCCAGTATACCGTACGCATACCACTACTAAAAAAGCCGGTGGGCAAACGGGTTCCAATGGTTCCGTTTACCCACCGGCTTTTGATATTTTCTAGACGTTTTCCGGCAAAATCTTGTTGGCAGCCACACCCACAAGCACTGCAATAAACAAACCGCTGATGCTAAAGCTGCCAATGGTCACACCACTGGAAAGCCCAAGGCCAAACACCAGTATCAGTGCCACAATAATTAGGTTGCGGCTGTTGGTAAAGTCCAGTTTGGATTCCACCAGGGTGCGCATACCTACAGCAGCTATCATACCAAACAGCACGATGGACATACCGCCCTTTACAGCTTCCGGTATGGTGGCCAGCACTGCACCGAATTTCCCCACAACCCCCAGAAAGATAGCAAATGCTGCCGCCAGCTTGATAACAAAGGTATCGTACACCTTGGTAACCGCAAGCACACCGGTGTTTTCGGAGTAGGTTGTGTTGGCTGGGCCACCTAAAAACCCTGCCAGGGTAGTTGCCAGACCGTCTCCCAAAAGGGTGCGGTGCAAACCAGGGTTGGTGAAGAAGTCCTTGCCCACCACCGAGGAGCTTGTTGTGATATCCCCAATATGCTCCATAAAGGTGACTAAGGCAATGGGTGCAATCAGCAATATAGATTCCAGCTCAAATACCGGCATGGTAAATGCACCGGCTGAAATAAACCACTTTGCCTCCCGGATGACCTCCAGGTTCACAAGCTGCTGGGGAAACAGATGCAGCGCGTCTCCAATCAGCGAGAACAAATACCCAGCCACAAGCCCCAGCAAGATAGGCACCAGCCGAAAAAAGTTTTTGGAGAAGATGGACACCGCAATAATCACCACCAGAACCAACATGGCCACTATCCAGTTGCTGGATGCCATCCCCACCCCTACCGGTGCAAGTGTAACACCGATAACCACAATTACAGGGCCGGTTACCACTGCCGGAAACAAGCTGCGCACCTTTTCTACCCCCACCAGCTTGACCAATAGAGACAACACTGTGTACACAAGCCCGGCGCAAATGATGCCTCCCTGGGCATAGGGTATGCCTTTGGTGCTGATAATCAGCGAGAGTGCGCCGATATATGCAAAGCTGGATCCCAAAAAAACAGGTACTTTATGTCCCGTAACAACGTGGAACAGTAAAGTACCTAATCCGGCGGCTATTAATGCAATAGATGTATTCATCCCGGTTATGGATGGAACCAAAACGGTTGCCCCAAACATT
>CAYNCW010000416.1:0-2052 GCA_964395635.1 uncultured Oscillospiraceae bacterium | reverse complement strand
GTTGCTCAAGCGACCCTAACGCTATGACAGCCGTATCAAATCCGGCTGACTCAATCGCATCCGCTGTCATCTCATAGGTATACATATGGCACCTCACAAAATAGTAATTTCTTACTGCCCTTCGGACGATTGAAATCCACTCCTATATATGAGTCTGATTTGTTTGTTGATTGATTTCTTGAAAATATATAGAAATATTACTGAAAATAATTGACATTTCAGAAAACTGCCGATATAATGTAGGTATACGAAGGAACAACCTGCTTGCAGATGACCTTTTCCCGAACATCAGCGTTTGTTTAGATTTTTAACTGTATCCCTTACAATAAGACTGGAGGAAAGGTGCAGGTTCAGCCCGTTTTCCGATCCGATGCTTTGCATACGGTCGATTAGCATCATTGCCGCCAGCCGCCCCGTTTCGTATGAAGCGCACCGGACGGTTGTCAATGCAGGTACAAAAGACTGCGAAAACGGAATATCATCGAAGCCGACCACAGATATGTCCTCCGGAATCCTAAGTCCCTGCTTAGTCAGCTCGCTTATGACACCAAAGGCAACCATATCGTTTACACAGAACACCGCTGTAGCAGCGCAGCCTGATTCAACCAGCCGTCTCGCTCCGACCCGGCCTGCCTCAAGCTCGTAGCTGTTCATATCCATGCCATCCTCCGACGGAATGATATATACTAAGCTATCGTCTTTTACCCCAATACTTCTCATCTGACCCAGATAACCCTCGTAGGTTTTCTTGCGTGTCCAGCGTGTCATCTGTGTCGAAATAAAGGCAATACGCTCGTGACCGTTTTCCTGAAGGTAACGGACGGCGATCTCCGCTCCCTTTTTGTTGTCGAATGCGATCATGTTTGATGAGGAATCATTCTCAAACTGCTGATCAAGGAGTACAAACTTCATACCCTTGCGCTCAAATTCGGAAATAGAGCGAACACTATCGCTGACAGGAGATAGGATAACCCCTCCAACGTTCATAGCATACAGGTCTTGAAGGTATCTAAGCTCATTTTCAGTGCTCCACTGGGAATTGCAAAAAATAAGCTGATAGTTTGAGTCTAAGCATACGCCGCTGATCCCTTGAATGGTCAGCATATAGAAGGGGTTAGTCACAGTGGGAACAATCAATCCAATGAAGTGCTGTTGTCCGTTTCTGCTGGATTTATGGGATGAAGCCGATATAAACCCAAGTTCATTCGCAGCATCCATGACCTTTTGCCGCAGCTCGTATGATACCGGATATTCTTTGTTAGACAATACCCTGGAGACGGTTGCCACCGAAGTCCCCGCCTTCTCAGCAACATCCTTTATAGTCTTTTTTTTTGAATCCATCCTTTTGTTCCCCCGAATTCTCGTTTCCTCTATGTTACTATAAATTAGCAAAAAAATCAAGTAAATCCAGAAAAATCTTACTAAAGCAAGTATCCTGCAATACTAATATTGGCGTGAAGGGCGTGAGTCAAATGGATGTTAATATGGATCTTTTTAAACAAAACAAGGTGGTTAATTGGCACGAGCATGTTTGGTTTGATGAAAGCAATCAATTGAATGAAAGGCATTTTAATGCGCTGCTTTCTGACATGGATAAAACATACACCGATATTACTGTGGTATCCCTGCCTGTGCTAAAGCAGGAGGTTACACCGGATGAATTTCGCTATGCCAACGATACTGTAGCCGCAGCGGTCGCACGCAGACCTGACCGGCTTCGCGGCTTCGCTTATGTTAACCCCGGATATATTCGCGAGGCGCTGTATGAAATTGAGCGCTGTGTGTCCGAGCTTGGAATGATCGGTGTCAAGCTTTATTATCAGTATTTTATATCCGATCCCGTGGTGTTTATGCTCATTGAGAAATGCATTGATATGCAGCTTCCCATATTGGTTCATGCATCTAAGCTAAACTATAGACCGGACACGCAGCCGTTTGTATCGC
The DNA here is from genome assembly GCA_964395635.1 of uncultured Oscillospiraceae bacterium. Classification (GTDB taxonomy): domain Bacteria; phylum Bacillota; class Clostridia; order Oscillospirales; family Ruminococcaceae; genus WRAV01. The sequence continues at coordinate 108 of CAYNCW010000416.1, read as the reverse complement.
ACGGTCCGCACTTTGCTGCCGCAGCAAGAAGGTATCCCGAAGCCCGTATCATTATGGCACATATCTCCGGGGGAGGGGACTGGGAATGGTCATTAAAGGCCATTGCAC
>CAYNCW010000415.1:0-2080 GCA_964395635.1 uncultured Oscillospiraceae bacterium | reverse complement strand
TGGTCCCTTTTTCAATTATTTCAATGGCCCCTTTTTCACTTGCAAAATACACCGGAGGAATGCGAGCTGGCCGTGGGCAAGTTGTTGCGCTGTCTCATGGAAGAATATCCTGATATTCAGGTGTTGGAGATCCATCCGGGTAAGCGAACAGACTGCTACCGCTCGGTACGGATTGCCTGTGAAACCGATCTCTCTTTTTTGGAGGGATCGGTGCAGTGGATTTGCCCCGGCGAAACCACAGGCGGAAAAACTGGTTTGTGGATGTGAGTATCTGCGCCAAAATGGATACCCAGGAATACGATGAAAGCCTCGTGCGGTTTGAGACATTCTGCAGCGGAGGCAAGGGCGGGCAGCATGTGAACAAGGTGGAAACCGGTGTGCGTGCAATTTATGTGCCCACCGGACTTGCGGTGGTGTCCACCGAGGCGCGCAGTCAGCAGATGAATAAGAAGCTAGCTATGAACCGGCTCTGCGAGATCATCTCGGCACAGAACCAGCAAGGCATGGAACAGGTCAAGGCCCTCAACCGGTTGGAGCACACCCGCATCAAAAGGGGGGATCCCGTACAGGTGTATGAAGATATGGAATTTGTCAGAAAGAAATAGAGGAGAACACACGTCCCCAATTATTCCACGACATGGTATAATAGACCATATCAGGAGCACACATTCTACAAATGTGAACCGATGCGAGCGGATTTCCTGCGTTGCGTGCACAAAAGCATTACGCCCGGCTGGCACTGAACAAAATTAAATGTATTTAATGGACCACTGCAACGGTATAATGATTTAGACAATCAATCGTCCACTGTGTTTAAGGAGATTCTATGCCAAATATCATTGAGTTAATCGATTTTACATCGCCCCATTTGGATGTCTTTGCCCGCTTAACGGAAACGCAGTTGCGAAACCGGATGGAGCCGGAGAAGGGCATTTTCATTGCGGAGAGTCCCAAAGTGATTGGGCTTGCCCTGGATGCCGGATGCGAGCCTATTTCTCTTTTGGTGGAGCGTAAACATCTTGCAGGGCAGGCACAGGATATCATCACCCGCTGCGGCGACATCCCAGTTTATACTGGGGATAACAATTTGCTGGCAGGATTGACCGGCTTTCAGCTGAACCGCGGTGTACTGTGTGCCATGCGCCGTCCCCAGTTACCTGATGCCCTGGAGTTGTGCGTCCAAGCACGCCGAGTGGCTATCCTGGATCGCGGATTCCACCAATGTAGGTGCCATTTTTCGCTCGGCGGCAGCTCTGAACATCGATGCTGTGCTCATTACTCCCTCCTGCTGTGATCCACTGTGCCGACGCGCCGTGCGGGTTAGTATGGGCACCATCTTTCAAGTACCATGGTCCGTCATTGGCAGTGGGTCCTCAGAGTGGCCGCAGCCTAGCATTGATCGTCTGCGCAAACTGGGCTTTAAGACTGTTGCCATGGCTTTAAGTGATACCGCTCTCAGCATAGATGATCCACAGCTTATTGCAGAGGAAAAGCTCGCAATCGTACTGGGTACGGAGGGCAGCGGACTGGCATCCCGCACCATTGCTGACTGTGATTACACTGCATGCATCCCCATGTCCAATAACGTGGACTCTTTAAACGTTGCCGCAGCCAGCGCAGTGGCCTTTTGGCAGCTCAGAGTACGGTGATCTTGCAAGGACGGATAGGTAAATATCAATTTGATTTAAGCCCGGCATTTGCATCTTGCAGATCAAAAAACAAAAACATCTTATTTCTTACCGTATGTAATGGATCTGACAGGATCTGCTGGATTCTGCAGTATTCTTGCCTTATCAATGATACCTAACATTCTTTGGCAGAAATGCCCGATTGAAATCCGCTATTATGAGAATGCATGGCTGAAACTGGGGAAATATCAGATAAAAGGTCTACGATCGTAAATAGTACTTGAGGAATGAGGCAGGCATCGTCTCTTAAAAGATAAGGTTATAGGGCACCGGGTTCATAATCCTTTGTTTAAATTTCCACTGTCCCATCAAACACCTTTCTGCACTCGCCGGTCATGTATACCGCATCATCGGTATAGCGAATTGTAAGTTCACCGCCAAGCAGCTGCACC
>CAYNCW010000414.1:0-2087 GCA_964395635.1 uncultured Oscillospiraceae bacterium | reverse complement strand
CTTGTTCCACCAACTGTCGGATGGTTTCAAACAGCTCCGGCTCAAATTCCTCAATCCATTCATATAAAATTGCTTCATTGTGGTTAAATACCAGACAATCATATTCTTTACATAACTGTGCAGCTGTCCGGAAGGTGGAGATTGCAGCACCTGCGCCCTCCTGCCATTCCCACTGCCACATTGGATCGATGTGTGCATTGCATAATAAAAACATCTGTTTCATAGCTTCTCTCCCGTTGGAATACAATGGTTTGAAGGAAATGAAACCAGTTCATTTCCTTCACGATAGTTTATCGGATATCGTACACACTGCGCAAGCGAATGTTGGTTGGCGTTCCCTCCACGATCTGAACCGTTACACTGCCGCCGTTTATATCAAAGTAGTTGTCGCTGAGTATGAAATCGCTTTCCAACGAGTCAATTTCCACACACCTTGCATATGTTTGGGAGGTTACTCTAAGTGTATTACCCTCTATGGTATACCTTAGCTGGGGATCTAGGAAATGGAAGTGCTTTGGTGCGGTAAAGAGTACTGTTCCGCCTGATACCACCACTCCATCAACCTCAAATGAATAACTGATATAGTCCTTTAAGAAGTCTGCACCATCAAAGTCCATCTGTTGCAGCCACTTGCTGGACAGCGCATCGATTAGCACCTCTTCGCTGCCTTGGCGCAAAACCTCTGCCTTGTTGTTGCGAAGCTCCCAACGAACAACTCCGCACACCGATTGTCTGGTTTCGTTGGCAATGGCAAGGGTAACCTTTGTTTCAATTTTAGACGGCTGCATAACCACCGATACCCGATTGGTGGTTTCACCGATCTCCTCAGCGGAGATCATCACCGGTGCAAAGAACCGCTTTGCATAGTAGTGCAGTGCCTTCCAGCGGTTGTAGTAGTCAATGGACGACCAAGATGCAACCGGCCAGATATCGTTCAGCTGCCAATAAATAGCACCCATACAAACCCCACGGTTTCTTCTCCAATGTTCCACACCATATTTGATTGCTTCTGCCTGTAAAAGCTGTGAAGCATAAACCAGTGTATCCAAATTGGCAGGATAGAGGAACGTCTGGGATAGATAGTTCATAATCTTGCCGTTTGCACCCTCATTGCGTTGGTGCATCTCCATCACCCGTGAAAAGATATTCCGATCCTCAGGCAAGGTAAAGCTTTCAATGGTTTTAATGGAGGGAAAGGCTTGGAATCCAAACTCTGAACAGTACCGGAACAGATACTTTCGATATTCTGCAAAGGGTTTGTTGCCATGCCATACCTCCCAATAGTGGACATCCCCCCGATTACCGGCATTGGGATCATCAAAACCGCCGCCCGAAGAAGGAGAAGCAGGCCAATAGAAGGTATCGGGGTCATACTGCTTGAGCACCTTTGGAATTATGTGTTCAAACATCCGAATGTAATCGGAACGGGTGATAAAGTGGTTATCGTTGTATTCGCCGATGGCTTGGAACAGTTCCATCTCATTATTGCCGCACCATAAACCCAAACTTGCATGATGACGAATGCGTTTCACATTATCAATAAATTCTTCTGTGATGGTTTCCTCAAATTCATCAGTAAGATGGTAATCTGCACAGGCAAACATAAAGTCCTGCCATACCACTAAGCCCAGTTCATCACATAGGTCGAAGAAAAAGTCATCGGGATAGTAACCGCCGCCCCAGACACGGATGCTATTGAAGTTCGCAGCAATGCACTGTTGTAACAGCTTACCGGTACGTTCTTTCGTCACCCGTGACAACAGATTGTCCTCGGGGATATAGTCAGCACCCATGGCGAAAAACTGCATTCCATTGACACACTGTGCAAACCCCTCACCATGTTCATCCTTGCTGCGGATAATGGTCATGGTACGCAAGCCAATCCGCTTAATACAGTTGTCTACTGCCTGTCCTTGCTCCTCAAGCTCAACCAGAACGGTATAAAGCGGTTGCTCACCATAACCGTTGGGCCACCACAGCTGCGGATGATCCACCTCGGTACGGCTGCCGTTGACTAAGAATTGCTTTTGCTTATCGGGATGAAGCAGTGTAATTGTCAGCTGCCCTTGTCCGGTATAGGCAACGGT
>CAYNCW010000413.1:0-2095 GCA_964395635.1 uncultured Oscillospiraceae bacterium | reverse complement strand
GTTTTAGCAGCAAGTGTATCAAAGCCGAGCGCTCCACCGCAGCAAAAACGACTTATACCTTGTGTAATAAGGTTCATAATCTCATATTCCAGCTTCGTGCTAATACACATAATTTCTTCTTTTGGAATAATACGATGCCCCGTAAAACAACAGGTTTTATCTTTCATAATCTTTTCCCCTTATAGGCTATATATAGACCAATAGTATCATATATAGCCTATAATTGACAAGGCTTTCGGGTAGATTAAATACAGACTACACGAAAGAAGTGAAGAAAATGAGTACAAGAATTGCTGTAGCAAATCGTTTTCAAGAGCTTTGCGGCAAGAAGAATATTTCTATAAACAAGCTTGCGAATCTTGCAGCTATACCGCCATCAACTCTTAAGAATATTCTTTACGGAAAAAGCAAGAATCCCGGCATTGTGACCATTAAGAAGCTATGTGATGGGCTTGAGATTACACTCGGTGAATTTTTCAGCACAGCGGAGTTTGACATTCTGGAGCAAGAAATAAAATAATAGATATGAGGGGTGGTGAGGTATGAGAAATAAGTTAACCGTTTTTGCTGTATTAACCTTGTTCTTCGTCATTGGCTTAACCCTTTGGCTGACACAGGGCAACTTCTTTTACCTCATAAATTTCGCATACATAGGCGCTTTTGTTAGTCTTGGCATCTACCTTATGCAGGGCAAAAAGCCGTATGCCCGAAACGTGGCACAAATTGGTGTGGGTCTTTATATGCTTGTCTTTTTGGGCGTAATTATGGGCGAAAATATGCAGATAGAGGGCTTTTGGTTTTATCTCTTTTCAGGAGTGTTTCAAGCGGCAGTTATCCATTACCTAATTGCTAAAATTGCAGGTCCTCTGCTTTTCGGCCGAGGTTGGTGCGGTTATGCCTGCTGGACGGCGGCGGTGCTTGACTTGTTACCATACAAAACACCTATGGGCGAAAGAAAGGACAATATGGGCTTCATAAAATACATAGTTTTTACTCTGTCGTTTTGTTTTGTTGGCAGCCTGTTTTTGTTGAAAGTACAGAATATAGAAAGGATAATGTATATAGCGTTTATCGTTGGCAATCTGCTCTATTATGCCATCGGAATAACCCTCGCCTATTCGCTTCAGGATAACAGAGCTTTTTGCAAATACATCTGCCCGATAACAGTATTTCTAAAGCCGGTGAGCTACTTTTCCCTTTCTAGGGTTAAGGTCGATAAGGAAAAGTGTGTAAGCTGTGGCAAGTGCGAAAAGGTTTGTCCTATGAATGTTGCAATTACCGACGACAAGCGTTCACGAAAAAATGGTACGGAGTGTATTTTGTGCCTTGAATGTATAAATAAGTGTCCAAAAGGCGCGATAAAGCTGTAAAGGAGAGGAAAAATGAAGTCATACAGAAAAGAACTGACCTTCAATACAAACACAAGACGAGCCTTTATTAACATTACCCCACAAGTTGAGATGGCTTTGAAAGAAAGCGGCGTACAAGAGGGGTTAGTGCTTGTCAATGCTATGAACATCACTGCAAGCGTGTTTATCAACGACAACGAAAGCGGTCTGCACCGTGATTTTGAGCGGTGGCTCGAAAAGTTAGCTCCGGAAAAACCCTATGACCAGTACGACCATAACGGATACGAGGACAATGCCGATGCTCACCTCAAGCGGACGATTATGGGGCGTGAAGCGGTTGTTGCTGTTACAAATGGCAAGCTCGATTTTGGCACTTGGGAACAGATTTTCTACGGTGAGTTTGACGGCAAGCGGCAGAAGCGTGTGCTTGTAAAGATTATTGGGGAGTAAGAATTTATATGGGCTGTGAGCTAATTTCAAACTTAGATAAACTGCATACTACCGAGCTTGGTGTACTACGTATAAAACGAAATCTATCGCTCGATATAGATGATGTGGTAGATTGGTGTAAGGAGCAAATAGCAAGCCCTGACAGCAATATTGAGAGAAAGGGCAAGAACTTTTATATAACGATTAACGGTGCTATTATTACGGTTAATGCGTACAGCTATACCATTATTACAGCACATAATGAAAGGTAGGGCAGCACTATGATGAGAGATTCCGAACAAACTATAGGAAACATG
>CAYNCW010000412.1:0-2101 GCA_964395635.1 uncultured Oscillospiraceae bacterium | reverse complement strand
CGAAACGGTGTTGCTTCAACTGATTGATTTTTGTAAATGCGCTGCCTCCAAATACACCCGTTCCAAGGTGCGCAAGGCAATGCCGCCGGAATTCAGCTATATTATAGACGAACTTCTCCATGCCGATTACGACGAAGTCAACCTTGCCATGTACTACAGCAAGATTATGGAGAGCATTCTTGCCCTTAGCACCGCCGACGAGTTTATTATTGCGCTGGCAACCTTGATTAAGCGCCTGGCGGTGGATAGGCTACATATTGTGGGGGATATCTTCGACCGGGGCCCCCGCCCAGATGTGATTATGGATATGTTGGAACAGCATTACAGCGTGGATATACAGTGGGGCAACCACGATATCCTCTGGATGGGCGCCGCATCCGGCCACCCTGCCTGTATTGCGGTGGTGATTGCCAACTGTGCTGCCTATGGCAACCTGGGGGTGTTGGAACAGGGCTATGGCATCAACCTGCGCCCTTTGGCCATATTTGCTGAAAAAACCTATGAATACAGCCAATCCTTCTCCCCCCGCCTACAGCGATCGGATACACGGGGGCCAAAAGAGATCCACCTGGCTGCCAAGATACACAAGGCCATCAGTATTATCCAGTTTAAGCTGGAGGGCCAGCTTATCCAACGCCATCCAGAATACGGTATGGAGCACCGCTTGTTGCTGGATAAAGCCGATCTGCGGGCAAGAACGGTAACCATAGATGGCACCGTCTACGACCTGCTGGATGCCCATATCCCCACCCTGGATTCGGAATACCCCTATCGCCTTACCCACGAAGAACAAGAGATTATGGAAGGGCTTCTCACCTCCTTCAAACATTCAGAGCGGTTGCAGCGGCATATCCGCTTTTTGTATGCCAACGGCAATATGTACCGGTGCTTTAACCAAAATCTCATCTTCCATGGCTGTATTCCCATGAACGAGGACGGCAGCTTTACCACCATAAGCCTGGGCAAGGAATCGGTGAGTGGCATGGCTTTGATGCAACAGGCTGAGGAGGTTGCCCGAACTGCCTATTTTGGTACCGGCAGCGAAAAACAGTGGGCCATGGACGGTGTCTGGTACCTTTGGTGTGGCAAAAACTCCCCCCTTTATGGCCGGGACAAAATGACCACCTTTGAGCGGCGGTTTGTCGCCGACAAATCCACCTGGTCCGAAACCAAAAACCCCTATTACACCCATGTAAAGAACGAAGAAGCCTGTGTGCGTATTCTGGAGGAATTTGGTCTTTCCAGCACCATCTCCCACATCATCAACGGCCATGTGCCGGTTAAAGCCGGTGCCGGCGAAAGCCCCATTAAGGGCAACGGCAAGCTGGTTATGATAGACGGTGGCTTCAGCAAGCCTTACCATTCCCAAACCGGTATCGCCGGATACACCCTTATCTACAATTCCTACGGGCTTCGCCTTTCTGCCCATATGCCCTTTGAAAATGTGCAAAAAGCGGTGGAAGAAAATCTGGATATCCTCTCAGCCACCAGTGTATTTGAAACCATGTCTCAGCGTATGCGGGTTATGGACACCGACATTGGCCAAGATATTAGCGAACAGATCTTTGATCTTTCCCTGCTGTTGGCAGCCTATCGCAAGGGTATGCTATAATTTTCAACAGTTTTTCAAATCTCTGTGGAAACTTCCCTCCGGCCCTAGTATCTGGTTGGATTTACAAAGCAAAAAGATAGACGATACTGTCCGGTAAACCCCGGCAGTATCTTCTACCCCTTCTATTCAGACAAGCTTTGTTGTAACACGCGTATTTACTGAGCGTAATAGACTTACTTATTTTGTGTCGGAATAAGAACCACCAGTTTTGTTGGAAGCACCTTTTTTGTTGGTAGCCTTGTCATTGGCGTTAGTGCTGTTGCTCATATTAGAATTCATGTTAGAATTCATATTGGAGTTTGTATTGTTGCTACCTTTTGCACTTTGCGCATTGTTGGATGCTTTATCTTTGGCCATTTGCTATCACCTCACAATATATAGATTTGTGTTTTTAGTATCCTGCGAGCCAGCAACGTTTATGCATACTGGAATATATTAACTATTTTGTTAACAGCATCTGATATTTTGTAATAATCTCTATTTTAGAAG
>CAYNCW010000411.1:0-2113 GCA_964395635.1 uncultured Oscillospiraceae bacterium | reverse complement strand
ACGCAGACGGTGCGGCTATGCCTCTTTCTCCACCAATTCTTCCATTCTTTGCGCTGCTTGCAGGAGGTTCTTGATTTCCTTAGCTATTCTAGGTGTAATCCCTGTTGATTTTAATTCATTAATCCGTGCCATGTAATTTTCCGGGCAACGCTCCCAGTAGTTTATCCCCAGCTCTTTTGATACTATATCCATGCATTCTTCGACCTCCCTGGCCTCTATTATCCGTTCTCGGTCTCTCTCATATCCTTGTAGTTGATCTACTAATTTACTTTGAAGTGCGTGTCCCAATTCGCGTAAGGATGTTTTTCCGTCCAAGTAGGCTTTTGCAGCCTCAGCGTTGTTAGTTGGCAAGACTCTTGCCAACCGTGGCATCTTGCGTTCTAATCTCCCGTACTCACCGATGTGCGAAAACATAATGTACTTGTACATCTCAATAGGTGGCTCTATATCCCTATAGGGCGCTTTTTTAACCGTTCTCAGAGACTTGCCATTGAAGACAATCAATCCACATTGCTCCGGTATTTCGTCCACCGCTCACACGTTAGGCGCTACAACCCATGACAATTGATTACACATAGGCAGATACGCCATCCATTTTTGATCTTGTAGGAAATCCGACCTGCTCACCTTTATTTCATAGCCGAATATATTGTAGTGTGCCCAAGAGAGCGGTATTGCCAGTGCATCTATGCGCGAATGCCTCGACCTTAATTGCGTAGAACCATCTTTCACCTCAGTAAAAAACATATCGCCCTTGTGCCGCTTGGCCAACGCACTGATAATTTGTCCTGAATGTACTGTATTTTTCATTGCTCTACTCCTCCATGCACTTTGTCTTTATTTCATCAGCTATGATTTCCGCAACTCCGTTAGATATGGCATCTTTCCCATAAAAAGTTATTTGTGTATTTGGATTTCCACATTCGCTCATCCCTATCACTATCACAGCGTCACATTCACACAGCTCTGCAACCGTCTTCGCTGCTTCCAATGGTATTTCTTTCATTGCCCCTGCTCTCCCTCTTTCATGAATGCTATCCAGTGCGTTTTGCTTTTTCTATTTCCAAAAAGCGGACTTTGTCCTGCCAGTTTCAAAACATCACGCAGCGGTATTTGGTTCTCATTCCATTTAAATATCAATGTTCCGTTTGGTTTAAGGACACGAAAGCATTCGACAAACCCTTGTTTTATATCCGATTTCCAGTTGTCCCCAAGCTTTCCGTATTTCTTGGCCATCCACGCACTGTCGCCGATTCTATGCAGGTGCGGTGAGTCAAACACGACAAGGTGGAAGCTATTATCAGGAAATGGGATGCTGCGAAAATCGGCGACTATATCAGGTTTCACTTCAAGCGTACGCCCATCGCACAGGGTTTCCTCGAAAGCTCTGTTGTCCATAAAAACAACGTTGGGGTTCTGCTTATCGTGCCAAAACATCCGGCTGCCGCAACATACATCAATGATTGCCTTGCTCATCTCCCCCGCTCTCCCTTCTCCGCTGCTCTCAATAAAAGCTTCTAAAACGCACGCGATATAATATACAGCTTCGCTTGCGTATGGCTCTCCTCTTGGTGCGTCCTTGACTGATTTAAGCACCTTTAACATTTCATCTCTACTCATTTCCACTGTTCCCGCTCTCCCCTCTCCGCTGCCGCTTTGGATTCATATATAAAATTTGCGGCTTCTTGCTTGCAATACTCTGGTAGTTTTTCGCCAATTTATTCACGGTATTCAATGTGTTCAATCACACAATACGCATCTTTCAAAAGACAACCGTCCACCCAAATCATACTGCGAAAACGAGATCTGTATTCATCACTTGCAAGCTTTTCTCTTGCGTCTTGGCAACACATTTTTGCCCTTTCAAACGATGAATGAAAACGCCCACACACACCACACTGATTTTGTATTATTGTTATTTCACTCGTTTTCATTGCTCTGCCCCTCCGGCCTTACCCTATAGGCTATCCATGTTTTGCCGTAATCTTCGTAGTGAAATAACAGGCCATACCCCGGATGCCCACAGCCAAAAGATTTGCCACCGCTCCATTCAGAAAACACAACGTAGTAGGCAGACTCAGACTTTTTCAAGTCCTCTAGCCACACCCAATGC
>CAYNCW010000410.1:0-2117 GCA_964395635.1 uncultured Oscillospiraceae bacterium | reverse complement strand
TCATCATCTTTGAGAATACCCAAGTATGAAATGATAGCGATTTTCGGTATTTTGTGGGCGCGTCCGATTTTATAAGACATAATCTTTTTTTCGGCCAGTAGCTTATATGCCGTTGGCATACCCATGCCGAGCATTTTGCACATTTGCTGAACGCTGACACATCGGGGTATTCGGTGAACATTAGATGATACGCTTCGGACACTGAGAGTAGCTTTTTCATTTGCACCACCTCATATCTGCACAGAGAGCGACTGCTTATATCGTGCATAATGCTCTCCAAGCACATAGTCAATTACCCATACCTTCGGGAAAAAGTATTCAGCGTCGATGTTAAAGTGGCGAAGGTGTTCGCTCCGTAAGATGACATAGGTTGCCTTTTCGGAGATACCGCCAAGCATTTTTCTGAAATCCGGCATCTTGACAACATCATCAAAGGTCTTGAAAAGTTGCTCGTAGTAGTTTCTGTTTCGTTCCATATTCGCTCTCCTAAGAAATCATTTGTCAATGGTAGGAGAGTTGGCTGCTTTTTAGAGTGTCCGCCCTGTGTCCCTCCAAAGGTCAAAAATGAAAACCTTTTGCTGATTATTTGGGGCGTTCCGCAAAGGCCGTAAAACAAAGGAAAACAGGCTAAAAACCCTTTGTTTATGCGGGTTTTAGCCTGTCGAGGACTACACTTATTTCCGTTGTGGTGACACGGTCGGTATGTGACCGATATGCACTCAAAATCATGTAGACCTGCCAATCTAATCATCCAACACAATTCGAATAGTCAAAGTTTTTTCTATTCACAGAAAAAACTTTGACTATTTTACTCTTTTTGTGGTATACTATAAAAAAGGGGTGATAACATGATCCAACGCAAAGAATACTTAAATCAACTTATCGCATGGCGGGAAAAACAACTGATCAAGGTAGTTACAGGGGTGCGCCGCTGTGGCAAATCTACGCTGTTTGCCTTATACATTGAACACCTAAAGTCCACCGGCGTGACCGACGATCAGATTATTTCTGTAAACCTTGAAGATGTCGAATATGAGAACCTATTAAATTACCGCTCCCTGTATGCCTATGTAAAAGAGCGACTTTGCAAAGGCCAGACTACCTATGTTTTTCTTGATGAGGTGCAAAACTGCACTGAGTTCGAGCGGGCGGTAGACAGCCTTTCCATCAAACCGAATGTGGATGTTTACATCACTGGTTCCAACGCCTATATGCTTTCCGGAGAACTTGCAACGCTGCTGTCCGGGCGGTATGTGACCATAGATATGCTCCCTCTTTCATTCCGAGAGCATTGTGAAGCAAAGCGAGCAACAGGGCGCAATCTTCGAGAGCAGTTTAATGAGTATATCCGCTTTGGCTCTTTCCCTTATGTGTCGATGTTAGAGCCGATAGAAACGATTATTTCACCCTACTTAGACGGTATTTACAATACAATCTTAGTCAAGGATGTTGCGAAGCGTGAGGGTATCACCGATGTATCACTGCTGGAGAGTATCGTCAAATGCGTGGCGAGCAGTATTGGTAGCCCCATTTCCACCAAGAAAATCAGCGATACCATCGGTTCTGCCGGGCGAAGCATTTCGGTCAATACCGTGGACAATTATCTACGGGCGCTGTGTGATAGTTATATTCTGTACAAGGCGGACCGGTACGACATTAAAGGGCGGCAACATCTCAAAACCCTCGGCAAATACTATATGGTGGATACAGGGCTCCGCAATTTGCTCTTATCCGGCTCTGCTGCCGATTTGGGACATTTGATTGAAAACATCGTCTATTTGGAGCTTTTGCGCCGTGGCTACAAGGTGAATATCGGCAAGCTGGCGGAAAAGGAAGTGGACTTTGTAGCGCAAAACGCAGGGGGCGTGACCTATTTCCAAGTGGCAGCCACTGTGCTTGATGAAAGCACCCTGCACCGAGAGCTTGAGCCCTTGCGAAAAATCCCAGACCACCACCCGAAGCTGCTTTTGACATTGGACGAAGTGGGAGCCGGAAGCAACTATGACGGTATTCGGCAGCTTAATTTGATAGATTGGTTGATGAAGTAACCCTCCCATTTCTAAAATCACCACCGCCCGCTTAGCGGGCGGTTTGATTCCCCCCTATAAGGGGGTTGG
>CAYNCW010000409.1:0-2124 GCA_964395635.1 uncultured Oscillospiraceae bacterium | reverse complement strand
TATATACACGCAACAAAAGAGAAGGAGGAAATGGACTAGGGATATGACCACCCAAGATTATTTGAAAAAAGCACTGCTGGATACACAGGAGCGTGTGCGGGATTTTATGAACTACTCGGATCAGATAGAGGATAAGCAGCTGAAAAGCTACTTTAAAGAGTTTGCCCTAATGGAAGGCCAACAGGCCCAAAAGCTGCAGGGAATTTTAAACAGCAAGAGCGAATAAATGCACAAACCATGGCCTGTAAGAATCCTCTTACAGGCCATGGTTTTCTGTATAGTCTATAAGGAGAAGCCCATGAAAACACAAAAATGGATGATTCCCCTTGGGATGGTTGGTGTGCTATCCTTTTTATTGCTGACAAACTTGGGTAGAATTTTATGGCCCGGCTATAACCCGGTTACCACCTATATAAGTGCATTGGTGGCCCAGGAGGCACCCAACGCAGAGCTTATGCAGGTGTTTTTCAATATCTATAACATATGCTTTTGTCTGTATGCACTGGCAATGGCTGCCCATATTTTTCAGTGTTATCACATCTGTGCCAAGCTGGGATATGCCTTGCTTTTTGTTCTCTCATTTGTGGGGCTGTTGGGGTATGGGGGTTGTCCAATCAGCCTGGAGCTTGTATTCAGCGCCAACGACATCATTCATATCCTTGTTACCATTGTGCTATTAAGCGCAACTATCTTAGCCCTTTTGCTTATTGCCATTGGATATTTAAAGCAGGATGCTATGAGAGCTTTAGGCCGGTTTACCCTTGTTATCTGGGGATTGTTTACCCTGTTTAATTTGTGGCATCTGTATGCCATTTTAAGTGGGCAAACCATCTTGGGGCTTATTCAGCGGCTAAGTGTTTATACAGTTCATCTATTTACCTTTACAATCTCCTGGATATACACCTTTAAAAGAAGATGGCTGTGCAGAGTGGAGTAGCTGTACCCCCCCTGCCTGTTACTCAAGCAGCTGCATATATTGTCCATAACCTTCTGCCTGCATTGCTTCCTTTGGGACAAATCGCAGGGATGCACTGTTGATACAGTAGCGCAGGCCTCCAAGCTGAGCAGGGCCATCTTCAAACACATGCCCAAGGTGGCTGTCTCCCACCTTGCTGCGAACCTCGGTGCGGATCATGCCATGGCTGGTATCCACAATTTCCTGTAAATCCTCCTGGTGAATCGGCCTGGAAAAGGCGGGCCATCCACAACCGGATTGGAATTTGTGGGTGGACAAAAATAGTGGTTGGCCGGTTGTAATATCTACATAAATGCCGGGTGCAAAGTGATCGTGATATTGGTTGTGAAATGGCGGTTCGGTGGCATTGTTTTGGGTTACTTCATATTGCATTGGGGTTAACTGCTGTTTCAGCTGGTTTTGGTCGGGCTTTTGATACTCCTTAGCATGTTGCGCATAGGCAAACAAAGAAGCTGGGATATGGCAATATCCCTGGGGATTTTTCTTCATGTACTCCTGGTGGTATTCTTCAGCCAAATAATAGTTTTGCAGTGGTTTAACCTCAATAGCCACAGGCTTGTCCAACCTTTTGGCCAATGCTGCTATGGCTGTATCGATAACGCTGCGATCCCCGCTGTCCAGGTAATAAATGCCTGTACGGTATTGTTCCCCCACATCTCCCCCCTGCCGGTTTATCGAGGTGGGATTGATGCTTTCAAAATACAAACTCAGCAAAAAGCCCAAGGTGATTGTATCCGGATTGTAAACTACATGCACTGCTTCGGCGTAGCCTGTGGTGTGGGCGCAAACAGACTCGTAGGTTGGGTTTGGTGTATTGCCGTTGGCATATCCCACATCGGTATCCACAACCCCGGCAGCGCGGGACAAATACTCCTGGGTGCCCCAAAAGCATCCTCCGGCAAGCCATATCTCGCGGCAATTTGTTGGTGGAGTATTCTTTCTTTGAATAACTTGATTTTGTTCCATGCTGTGCTCCTTTTCTATATGGATAAGCAGACAGAAGGTATCTGCCGGCTCTATTGTTGATTATCGCCTTTGCATTATTATTTCAAATGAAGGGCAAAAAAGCAAGGCAACTGAAAAAATTTTAAAAAAACTTTTATAAAAATAAAATCTCCATAACCTCTACATAATTGCGTGTTAAAATG
>CAYNCW010000408.1:0-2128 GCA_964395635.1 uncultured Oscillospiraceae bacterium | reverse complement strand
CTTCGCCCAATTTTTTAAAAAGATTGATGGCGATTCGCGGTATGGGCCAGGTAATTACAGTTGCCTGTGGATTGGTAGTGCTTTGTGTTGTATTCGGTATATTAAACCCCACCTTTTTTTCTAACAAAAACGTGGCCAATCTGTTGCGGCAGATAGCCCCTATTCTTTTAATTGGTATCGGCCAGTCCTATGTACTGATTACCGGCAATATCGACCTTTCCATCGGCTCGGTGGTTGGAATGAGCTGCATGTTGTCTGCTACACTAATGACCAAGGGGATAAATCCTTGGATGGCTGTGTGTATCACACTGATCTGCTGTATATTTGTGGGAATCGTCAATGGTCAGCTGGTAGCCAACTGTAAACTCCCCCCTTTCATTGCCACCTTGGGTACCATGACCATTGCCAGAGGTATTGCCCAGATTGTCAACAACAACTACAACACCGACTCTATCGGTGATGGTGCACAAGGCTTTCGGGATTTCTTCTACTACGGCAAATTTGCCGGTGTATACAATACTATTTGGATTGCTGCCGCTCTCTGGCTGGTGTTTAACTTTATTCTCAGCAAAACCCGCACCGGTAGGCATGTGTATGCTATCGGCAGCAATATCGAGGCCTCTCGCCTTTCTGGCGTCAACATCACAGCAACCACCACCAAAGCATATATGGTCAGCTCCTTTTGTTCCTGCGTGGTAGGTCTGATTATCTGTGCCACCAGTGGTATGGGTAGTATGGATGCTGGCACCAGCTATGAGATGTTTGCTGTTGCTGCATCGGTTATCGGCGGTGTCAGCACCCTTGGCGGTCAAGGAATCTTGCTGGGAACCATCATTGGTGCGTCTATCTGGGGCGTTCTGCAAAATGGGCTTCAGTTTGCCGGAGCACCAGTGGCTATCCGAAACATTGTTATTGGTATTATCGTGGTTATTTCTGTATTGCTGGATGTTGTTGTTCGTTCGGGCAAGATGAGCAAGAAGCGGGATAAAGTAGCGGTTTAATTATAGGTGGAATACTGGCATTTCGCCATATTCATAGATTACGTAATACGAGGAGGACAAAAGATGATACGCAAACTTTCCACTGTCATGTTAGCAGCTTTTCTGATCCTGGGTACCCTAGCCGGTTGTGGCGGCGGCAGCGCATCCAGCGCAGCACCAGCTAGCAGTGCGGCTCCCGCAGAATCTGCAAGCGCAGCTCCAGAGGCCCCTGCAGCCCCCGCAGCCGACAACTTTAAGGTCTATCTGATCACCATGGACCAAATGGACCAACACTGGGTGAACGTAGACTCCGGCTGCCAAAAAGCAGTTTCTGAACTGGGCAACGTGCAGTACACATGGCTTGCTCCCGACGTAAAAGATGACGCAAAACAAATCGAATGCATCAACAATGCTGTAGCAGGCGGCGCCAATGCCATTCTGCTGGCTGCAAACGGCCCCAACGCTGTAACCTCTGCTTTGAAAGAAGCTGAAGCTGAAGGTGTAAAAATCGTTTATGTTGACTCCGCAGCTGATTTCCCTGGCGTACAAACTCTGGCAACCGACAATGAAGCTGCCGGTACCACCGCTGGAAAAGAAATGCTTGCAGCTCTGCAGGCTGCCGGCGTTACTGAAGGCAAAATCGGTATTGTAAATGTAAACTCCGCTACTGCATCTGTTGTTGCCCGTGAAAACGGTTTCCGCGCTGCATTTGAAGGCACCCCGTTTGAACTTTTGGAAACCCAATACAGCGAAGGTGATGCTGCTAAATCCAAAGAAATTGCTTCCGGTTACATCACCCAGGGCTGTGTAGGCATCTTCGGCGCCAACGAAGGCTCTACTGTTGGTACTGGTAATGCTATCCAAGAAGCCGGTGGCACCGTTATCGGCGTAGGCTTTGACAAATCCGACACCATTTTAAACCTCATTAAAAACGGATTCTTGCTTTGCACCATGGCACAAAACCCAGATGTGATGGGCTATGAAGGCATGAAAACTGCCGTAAAGGCTCTGCAAAACGAGGATACCGGCGCTGCCACCATGGATACCGGCGTATCTGTCATCACAAAGGACACCCTGTAAATTTTACATAACTAAATAAAAATCCACCCGCTGAGCGGGTGGTATTTCTTATGCGGGCAAAGCCCTAT
>CAYNCW010000407.1:0-2141 GCA_964395635.1 uncultured Oscillospiraceae bacterium | reverse complement strand
CCGCAGTGTGCTAATACTGCTGCTGTTTTCACCAAGCGCCTTGCGAAGCATTTTAATGTGGGTATCCAAGGTGCGATCGTCCCCAAAAAAGTCATACCCCCACACCTGGGAGAGAATCTGTTCCCTGCGAAGCGCTATGTTGCGATTTTTAACTAGGTAAAACAGTAGGTCGTATTCCTTAGGAGAGAGTTCAATGGGGGTGCTGCCTACAAGCACCAGCCTGGCTGTAAAATCCACTGTTAGGCCATCCTTTTTATACACCTCGTGAGGGGGTTCCCCTCGGCTGTGAGACTGTAGTCGCTTCATTACCGCTTGGATACGCAGCATAAGCTCTTTGGGAGAAAAGGGTTTTACCACATAATCGTCCACCCCGGCTTCAAAGCCGTGGATTCGATCGTACTCTTCTCCCCGTGCTGACAGCATAATCACTGGAACGCTACTGGTTTTGCGTATCTCCTTAACGGTAGAAAACCCGTCCAGCTCCGGCATCATCACATCCATAATTACAATATCGTAGCTATTCTCCTTACATAATGCGATGGCCTGCATGCCATTTTCCGCTTCGGCAACGGTATATCCTTCAAAGGTAGCATATTTTTTTATTAATAAGCGAATTTTTTCTTCATCATCCACTACCAGTACTTTGTACATTCTGTCACCGCCTTTGTGTCAATTATACTCACTACCCTGCCAAAAGGCAATCCGCATATAGGGTGGGCATGTGAAGCCGGGCAGCCTGTATACACTTGCATTAACCAACAGTATGCCCCCCGGCGATGCCGTGCATACGGCTGCTGGGGGGCTGTGATAGCAAGGGCTATCTTTACTGACGCGCTGACTGAGGTATCATTTCGGTTAAGGTTACCGATAACTTTATCTCTTTGCCGTCCCGATCTACCGTTAGGCTCACTTCATCGCCTACGCTGTGGCTATCCAAAACTGTGCGGATATCGCTACCTGACTCAACTATATTGCCATCGATGCTGAGGATTCTGTCTCCTACTTCTAGGCCGTTGTCCACCGATATTGCGGCAACATATACGCCGGTTTTATCTACTCGGTACCGGGCTGCGGTCATCTGATCGTAAACTTCAACAATGCTAATACCCAATTGGGTTCTTCCGGTGACATAGCCGTTGGCCATAAGTTCTTCGGCTACCTTACGCACTGTGTTGGAGGGTATGGCAAAGCCCAATCCTTCTATACTGCTGCCTGCTGATTTGGCGTTTACCACCCCAATAAGGCTGCCCTGGGCGTTAAACAATCCACCCCCAGAGTTGCCGGGATTAATTGCAGCGGATGTTTGCAGCAGATTCATGGTTTGGCTGCCAACCGTAATTTGTCTATCCTTTGCACTGACAATACCGTTGGTTACTGTACCGCCCAGTGTGCCCAGAGAGTTTCCAATAGCTACCACTGCTTCGCCAACCACAATGGTATCTGAATCCGCAAAGGTTGCAGGCACCAACCCAGTTGCCTCAATTTTAATTACTGCCAAGTCTGTTTGGACATCGGTTCCTATTAGAACTGCGGGATATTCAGTGCCATCCTGATCAGTAACGGTGATCTCGGTAGTGTTTTCCACAACGTGGTTGTTGGTGACAATATAGCCATCCTGGGTAAGTACCACGCCGCTACCTGCTCCATCAGGCTGGGCATATTTAAAGAAGAAGTCTCCTGGGCCTGAACTGGTGTTCACCGCCACAACCGAAGCGGATGCTTTTTGTACCACTGTGGCAACGTCTGTGGACTGAGCCGAAATCAGAGGTGTTTCCGGTGTTTGTTGCACTGTCACACTGGGCCCTTGCACCATGGCCGCTGCTTGATTGCTGGCATTGCCAAACAGCCAATAGGATAAACCGCCGCCAGCTGCGCCGGATAAAAGAGATACCGCCACAACAATGGCCAACATGCGGGGGGCTTGTCTTTTGGTGTTTTTTTCTTTTGGTTGTTGGGGTTCATCGGAAGGAGAGAATTCATGTTGATGGTAAAAGGACGAATCATATAAATTTGTATTCTCTTGAAATTGGCTATCTCCAGAATGATTATTATTAGGCATACATGCATCCTCCAGTCTTTGTGTTGATGACTGCATTGTACGCCCCCAATGTGAAGACTGTATGAAGATAGTTGGAGCAACA
>CAYNCW010000406.1:1287-2144 GCA_964395635.1 uncultured Oscillospiraceae bacterium | reverse complement strand
TGTTGGGGCTTGTCCTATGGGCACTTTTTGAAAACTTATTGCCGCGCCTTGCTCATAAGCTCTCAAAAATACTGCTTGTCCTCTCCGCCGCGTCCCCTATGCTTGTATACTTCTATGAAAATACCCTTACCTGCGTATTGCTCGGTCTTTGTGCGGGTGCGGTGGCCTCTCACGCCATTTGCCGCTTGGCGGTAGCATTTTCGTCAAAGCGTCGGTTTTTCTGTCTGTCTGTGGGTATCGGATTTTACAGCGCGGCGGTGGCACTGTTTTTCAAAATTGCCGATATATATTTTCTTTTCTTGGACTTTGAAGCAGCATTGCCATATATCTTTTTGCTTTACGCTTTAATTCCGCTTGTCCTTGTTGGACTGTCATTTCGTCTGCCCGAGGGTATGGGCGAAGAAGTGCAAGAAAAAACGACAGAGGTGTTTCCTCTGCCGTCGGGCAAATGGCTTATTCTGGGGCTATTTGCATCCATTGCGCTTTTTGCCTGCACAAATGAGTTGGCCGCCAAGGCGTTTATGCTCACGGCGGACGACACCGACCCGCTTTTGACCTTTATCTACATGTCCACAAGGATTGGACGAATCCTGTTATTCCCGCTGATCGGACTTTTAATAGACAAGCGCAAATGGCGGCTTGCGGCTACCGTCCCTGTTTTGTTTATGGTGCTTGGCGGTGCTGTGTCACTTTTGTTTAACGAATATACCGCCACCGCCATTGTTCTATCTTTATTTGGATTAGGCGGGGGAATCGTTATCTATTTTGTGTTTCTGTTGCCCATGATGATAGCACCGCGGTACAAGCACGGCAAACTGATAGCTTGCTTTGGCGTTATTTTCTATTGGATAGTGACC
>CAYNCW010000406.1:0-1277 GCA_964395635.1 uncultured Oscillospiraceae bacterium | reverse complement strand
ACCAGTTTAATCAACGCTGCCGCCGTGGAGCAAAGATTAGGTGAACTACTGCTAAGCAACCAAAACTTTATGTTTGTTGCTGTAACGCTTCTGTCAATCCCGCTGTTTTTGTTAATATTGGAGTTCTTTATGCGCCAAAGGAATATGGAGCTAACAGCGCAGTTTCAGCAAAACGCAGCTCAGGGTACACTTATCCCACCGCCGGAGTCAGAAGAAGATGCGGTGCCCGTTATCCCTATGGTCTTGACTACATCAAAAGAGTCGGTGGATTTTGACGCGGTTGCGCGTGACTATATGCTCACCCGCCGCGAGCATGAGATTTTGCCATATCTATTAAGCCCCATGACAGCGGAGGAGATTGCCAAAGAAAAATATATATCTATAAACACGGTACGAACGCATATACGAAATGTGCTTACCAAAATGCAGCTTTCCTCCCGGCGTGAGTTGCAAAAGCAGATGACAACGAATGTGATATCTGTATGCAAATTAAATCAAGGATAACAAAATTGCTTACACTCAGTGAAGGCACAAAACTGGCGCAGTAACGCCTCAACTAGGCAGTCTTATGCTTTTTAAGCGTTAATGTGGTCGTCCTATAATAATCATGCACTGTAAGGGATGATAAAAAAGAACGTCTTGGACATTATGAAGAAGCCGTTACATACGCAAGTGAAGCGGTGTTTTCAGAGTATTTTCGTCTTAATCCACGCTACTTAATCATGGAGCTTCCAATTGGCAGAAATACGCAAAGCGAAAGACGTCTTACGGCCGAATGCGAATTTGTGAAGGCGAATTCCACAATTCAGTTCCGCATTGATAAAAGTGATGAAATTTTAGCCCAGTTTGAATTGATTAAGAAAAAGACCGTATAGGTGTATTCAACTAGTATTTTATTCATATTTATTTTGTTAATCGGCATTTTGTATCATTTATCGATCGCAGTATTATTGTTATGTTAAGCATTTTGTCAAAAAATAACTTACACGGACTTAGGCATAACTGTACCACATTGCTTCTTTATAAACGAAAAGATCAAAGAATGGCTTGGCCATTCAGACATCAAGATGACCATGCGATATGCTCATATGAATGTGAGTGAAGCAAAAGGTGAAATGGCCGACATAATGCGAACCGTTATTGGAGTGTAAAAAAGAAGGCACAAATTCATGTGCCTTCTTCAGGGGTTAGTGCAACAGATAGCCCCAAATACAAACCTTACCATACTGCCGAATGGCTTTGTCATCAGTATAGCATTGTAACCCATATAAATCAAG
>CAYNCW010000405.1:0-2150 GCA_964395635.1 uncultured Oscillospiraceae bacterium | reverse complement strand
GAAAAATTTTATTAATTCTTCTATACCCTTACCTGCAAAGGAGGCCTATAATGATAAGCAACACCTCTCTGCTACGGATTGGTTCCCTTACCGCTGCTGTGCTGCTGGCCCTTTCCGGGCTGTTGTATTACAACATCTATCAGCTCCAGCGGTACCGCCGCCAGCTTGAATTCAGCTATATCCAGTCAATCCAAGAGCTGTCGGGACAGCTTAACAGCATCACCATGGATCTGTACAAAAGCCAATACGCGGGGACACCTGCCCAAATATCCGCCATCTCTGCAAAGGTCTGGCGGGAAGCCACTGCCGCCAAATCCGCTGTATCCCACCTGCCTACTCAGTCTCTGGAGATTGGGTACGCAAACCAGTTTCTCTCTCAGGTAGGAGAGTATTCAATGTACCTGTCCAGAAAGGCGTTGCGGGGTGAGGAAATCACTGTGGAGGAGCAGCAAAATTTCAAAAAGCTTACCGCTTATGCCAGCGGCCTGAACAAACAGCTTGCGGATATAGAGTACAGCTTAAGTTCCGGCCAGGTGGATCTGGATACCCTGCTGTATCCAAGCACAAAGGCGTATAATGAAAATACTATCTCCTCAGCTGTACCCGTAAGCCTTACCACAGAAGATCAAACTCCTGAAACCTACCCCACCCTATTGTACGATGGTCCTTTTTCCGACCATATTATGCAGCATTCCCCTACACTCACCCAGAATCAACCCCAGATTTCATGGGAAAAAGCAGCTGAAATAGCCTCTGAATACACCGGGCTACCTAAGGAACGCTTTGTCTTGGCAGGTGAAGAAGCTTCCCGAATGCCCTCTTACGATTTAACCACCGGCCCGGTTTCTATCGGTGTTACCAAAGCAGGGGGATATGTCACCTATATCCTTTCCGGACGAGAAATCGGTGCCAAAACCATCAGCGTTGACCGTGCCCGCCGTCTGGCCCGTTCATGGCTGGAATACCGTAATCTGGGGCCTTTAAAAGAGAGCTATTATCAGCTGGCCAACGGTGTCTTAACCATCAATTACGCTCATACCCAAGGGGATGTTGTTTGCTATACCGACCTTATCAAGGTGGGGATTGCCATGGATAGTGGTGATTTGGTATTTTACGATGCTCGAGGGTATATCAACAACCACAAGCAACGAGAGCTAGCAGACCCAACCCTGTCGGTAGAGCAAGCCTTGGGTTCCCTGAGCCCCAACCTCACCCCAGAAAAGGTGCAGCTTGCGCTGATTCCCACCCCAGGAAACAATGAGGTGTTAACCTATGAATTTTGGTGCCGGGGCATAGAGAACGAGGACGTTTTGGTGTACGTCAATGCCCATACTGGCGTGGAAGAGCAGATTCTCATACTGCTAATAGACGAAAACGGCGCACTTGCCATGTAATTCTAAAAAGCTATACAGGCTGCTGCAAGCGGTTTTGGTAAATTGCTTGCAGCAGCTCTTTTTGCTATGAGAGTAATAGATGTTCCTTGTATACTCAGAGGAAATTTGGGTCATATTTCTATGCGTTACCCTTCAACCAACAAGGGTTCTATATACTTACAAAGTATACATTTTGTGGCTACAATAGGTGTGCAGCACGATTTGCTTTATACTACAATATGTGCTATATTGGAATATATGGAAACATTTGTAATAGGATACAATAACGGCCCAATAGTTTCATGCTAAACAGGTGGAAGGGACGGGTTGCTTTTGCGTTTAATTAAAAAATTCATCTCTTTTATGTTTAGCCGACTGTTTTTGGTTGGTCTGATGCTAACAGCGCAGATCATCCTGATCATACTGGCAGTGGTATACTTCAGCCAGTCGGCCTTTTACACCTATTTGTTCTTTCATATACTCAGTATTATAGCGGTCGTGGGTATTGTATCCAACTTTGAAAACCCCTCCTTTAAACTAACCTGGATTATTGCCATTTTGGTTCTGCCACTTACCGGTGGGGTATTTTATTTGCTGTTTGGCAACAAGCGCATGCCTAAAAAGCTAAAAAAGCGCATAGATTCCTCCCTGGAAGATACCCAAACCCACATGCCCGACAATGCCGAGTATCTACAGCAGTTGGCACAACAGGATCTTCACCTCTTTCGCCAAAGCCAGTATATCCAGAATATGAGCGGATACCCCTTATGGAGCCAA
>CAYNCW010000404.1:0-2151 GCA_964395635.1 uncultured Oscillospiraceae bacterium | reverse complement strand
CAGATGTTATTGCCATATATAAGGTGACATTGTTGCTTGAGAGCCCAATAAAGTCGAACTTCCACATGTTATTAATCGGTCCGAAGTACATTAAAGCTATAAATACAGCTTCAAATAACCTACGGCTGCCGCTGACACTGCCAAGCACAAGAGCAAGAGTAGGAAGAAATATCATTCCTGCCAGCCAAGGCATAAGGTAATTCCATTCAGACAGCATGACAATCCTTATAAACATTCCAAAAGATAAAATCAGTGCAACAATAACACCGGCCAACCAGGTAGCAAGCCATTTTGAATATGCCGAGCAGCTTGAAGCAATCATGTCCGATGTGCCACAGGTTTTTTCCATGTTGCCCATTTGTGACCAGATGGACATAGGTAGCAACATAGACAGAGAAATCCACTTGAGCGCTTCGCCGGACGTAACAAATGGTGTGAAAGCCATGACAGCTAATACCGATAGATACCACCAAATGGAATGACCAGAAAGCATGTTCTTTAGTTCCCCCCGAACCATTTGAAACAAATTGATTCGCCCTTTTCTCTGAATGAGTGACAGAACCATAGTTACTTCAAATTGCTGATGGATAGTATTTTTTACAATGGGGTCAATGTTTTTCTTGCTTTTTTTAACACGAGACGACTCTTTGAAACGATTAAAAATAAAGACTGTAACCTGCGTAATGAGTAATGCTATTACAATCCAAATAAGCCTTGAACTCAAAAAATCTTTGTTCCATTCCATGCCACTCCACACAAAGGTAGGCGAGTCGGCAACGGTTTTATAGTAACCGAAGCTAGCGGCATCTGGTAAATGAGGGAAGTGGAGCTTTGCCCCATCTATCATAGCGTTTAACAGCACACCCATTCCAAATAGGTCAAAGCGGTTTCCCGGGCTGGCTACGGATACAGATGACAGTCCAATCCATAACACAAAAATGATTGTATTGCCAAATGCACCTTTTAAGAATGGCACAACGTCAAACAGTATTGTTAGAGCCGCTAACACAAGAATATAAGGAACCGTTACATAAATCGTCGGCAAAATGTAGTGCATAACAGATATGCTCATGCTTTCATGTCGGATCAGCTGCATAACCATAAGTGCCGCTAAGAACATAAACTGTAATGTCATTAGGACGGAGAAGTTTGATAGAAACTTTCCATAAATATAACGAGTTTTGCTGACCGGTGAAGATGCAATCATTTGACCAATCTTTAGTTCTATATCTTCGGTTACTTGGCTTCGCAACAGATAAAATCCAGGAAGCCAAAGCATAAGTACAGGCAATACAGCCCCTAAAACGCCAAGCCAAGGGGAATTGTAAAGACCACGTACACCTCCGAGATAGAAAATTTCATAACCTACGGATGTGTCTGGAACGCACAGAAATGCGAGAAAAATACCTATGCCAATTATTAAAAAGAATGAATAACGTCTTGTCTGCTTGATCAGGTTGCTTTTGATTAAAGTGATGAGATGGCTCATTTAAACAGTCCCTCCTTAAAGTGCCGTGGCAAATAGGTAAGCGTCTTCTAACGATGGCTGGATAGTGGTTGCGTCAAACAAAGGTTGTTTCTCTGACACAATGCGAACCATGATACCATCACCACGCTGAACCATGTTGCTGACCAAAAATTGATTTTGAATTTTGGGTAAATCCTCTATCTGTACCATACAACCCCATACCTTTCCTTCTACTTGCGCAATTAAACGCTCCGGCGTTGTAAAAGCCGATAACGAACCCTTTGATAAAAGTGCGATATGAGGGGCAATGCTTTCAATGTCTGTCACAATATGTGTGGAAAGAATAATGATCTTATTAGCTGACAACGAGGAAAGCAGATTGCGAAATTGAATACGTTCTTCCGGGTCGAGACCAACTGTCGGTTCGTCTACAATCAAGACAGAGGGATCGCTCAGCAAAGCCTGTGCAATACCTACTCGCTGCTTCATGCCCCCTGAAAAGCCTCCCACCTTTCGTTTTCGCACATCGGAAAGATTTAACACCTCCAGCAATCCATCAATACGCTTTCTTGCAGAACGCATGGGAAGGCCTTTCATAGCGGCCATATATTCCAAAAACTCAATAGGCGTCATATTGGGATATACCCCAAAGGATTGGGGCAAATATCCCAAATCATTTCGGA
>CAYNCW010000403.1:0-2156 GCA_964395635.1 uncultured Oscillospiraceae bacterium | reverse complement strand
CTGCTTATCAACAATCAGGAGGACAGTACCATGCATGTTTTCTCAGCCCTTTGGGCTACTGATGTTCCGGCAAAGGCTGGTGCAGCAGGTTCCCTCTTTTCTGCCGTCCAGGTCGACGGGGTCAATGGAGCTGCCGCTGCCCACCATAGCCAGGTAACCAAGCAGTTGGGGGAAATACTATGAGCAAGCTTATTGTGTTGGATCCAGGCCACGGCGGCCAGGATCCCGGCGCTGTGTTTGGCCCACGGCGGGAAAAAGACGACGCTCTATTGCTTGCCCAAGCAGTGGCCCAACAGCTCATCAAAGCGGGGCAAACCGTGCTGATGACCAGAAACAGCGACCAATTCCTTTCCCTCTCCCAAAGAACCACTTTGGCAAACAACTCCGGTGGGGCTTTGTTTGTGTCCTTACACCGCAACAGCTTTACAAACCAAAGCGCCAATGGCATGGAAATCTGGGTATACACAACAGCCACAGCGGCGGATACCGCCCTGGCGGCCCAGGTTTTGGAAGAGCTGGTTCAGGTGGGGGCACAGCAAAACCGGGGTGTAAAAAAAGGCAATTACCATGTGTTGCGCGAAACCGCAATGCCGGCAATGCTCATTGAGCTGGGGTTTATCTCCAACCCAGAGGATAATCGCCTTTTGGACACCCACTTTCACCGATACGCAGCTGCTATTGCCAGGGGCATTTGTCTGGGCTTGGGCGAAACACCGCCTCAGCCTGCCAAACCCTCCGGCCCGGTTTACCGTGTCCAGGTGGGCGCTTTCTCTAAAAAAGCCAATGCGCAGGCTTTTTTAGAGCAGATACACAGGATGGGACTGCAGGCCTTTCTTGTGGGCGAAGCCATGCCCGGTAAAGAATAGCAGCTATTTCCCAGTGCAGCATCCCGAAAAAGTAGCCGGGGCGGATAAATTCCGTCCCGGCTACTGGAATAGGTACTTCTATGAGTAAGACCGCCTAAGGGCTTCAGCAGCAGGTCTTTGTATTTACAGTACATGCAGCCTACAGCTGCTTAATTTGCTTGTTTAAGGACTTCACCATCATGATACCGGTGGCTGGGTCAAACTCCACGGTTCGCCCGTAGTTTTCCAGCACATCCTGGGCAAGAATGGGAATTGCCATTTTACGCAGCATATCCAATACTGCGTTTACATTGCGCTGCCCAATCTGCCACATGGCATTGGATTTGTCGCTGGAGCTTGTGTTGCCGAACATTTGGGCCCCACCGGCAATTTTTGCCTTTATTCGCATACGCATAGCCCCCCTTTTTTCCATCTGCTTTACAAGCTCGGGGATGGCAGTGTCGGCGAATTTATAAACGTTGTTGTCGGATGGCGCAACAGATTTGGTAGGCAGCATGATGTGGGACATGCCCCCTACCTTGGCGATAGAATCCAGCAAACAGATGCCCACGCAGGAACCCAAAGCATAGGTGATAAGCTTATCCGGTGGATTCGCTATTTTTAAGTCAGAAATTCCTACTATTAATGCACCCATTAAGCCAACCCCAACCTCTCGAGAATTAGATTCAGGGATTCAATTTCAGCAAACAAGATCATGTGGCTCATTACACTCAGGCTTGTTTCATTGGAGCAGAAGTTTTCTTTAATAAACAGCACCTTGTCGCCCAATGTGCCAAATTTTATGATAGGAACACTCAGCAGTGCCCCCGCCATATCAATAGAAACCTCCGGCACCGATAAATCAATAAACAATCCGGTGAGTTCACTGATAGAATTTACATATGCTGCGGACAAAATATTGCCCACCTCTTTAATTGCCGACATGGCCATTTCGTCCAGGTCGTCAAAGCTTTCATATGCCCCACCCATAAGGATATTCAGCACCAGGTGGGCGAATTCCTTGTCCAGCAAAAACATAATCATACCGTCGATTTCGCCGGCCAGATTTAGCAGAACCCCATAGGTTAAAACCTCCGGGCCGCCAACAGCATCCGCAACGCTGTTAAACTCCACCAAATCCACATGGGGCAGAGTCATATCTATGGGCTGCCCAAGCATCATAGAAAGGGAGGTTGCTGCATTGCCCGCGCCAATATTGCCAATCTCCCGCAAAACGTCCATGTGCATATCATTTAAATTTTCATAAGATGTACTCATCCAATCCCGTGCCTCCTTTAGTTGTGACCATAT
>CAYNCW010000402.1:0-2166 GCA_964395635.1 uncultured Oscillospiraceae bacterium | reverse complement strand
AAATTGAATAAAACCCCATACCAACGTCAATTGCCACAAGCACAACACATCTTTAAGAAGATACCCGTGCAAGCAGTGCATAGGAAGTATGAGCCGCTAGGGCACAGATTATTCCGCAAAGCAAAGGTTTTAAGAAGGTTTTTCCTATTGGTAGCACCACTCCCGCCTTCTCCCGCAAAGCCAACACCCCTCCGGACAGGATAACAAAGTAACACAGGATAGTGCCAATTGGGGCAGCTCCAATGTTTAAAGCCGGTATGGCCAGCAGTATGTAATTGGCAGCTACCTTTACAATTCCCCCACAGAGCATCAGTTTCACTGGCAAATCCACCCGCCCCACTGCCTGGAAAATGCTCATTAACGGGGTGGTAATCCCCACAAATACCGCAGCAATGCCCATGAGACGAAGCATAGGCGCCGCTATAGCCATTTCCTGCAGCCTAGCAGGGTACAATAGCTCCAGAATAGGCTGCGCCAGTGCAGAAAGCCCCAGCCCTGCCGGAATGGAAAGCAAGGTGGAGAGCTTTATTACCGAAGCAATGCTCCTGGCTGCCTGTTCTCTTTGGTGTACCGCCCAGTAGGAGGTTATCACCGGCAGAGCACTGATTCCCAGTGCCACCGTAAGCGCCGGTACCAGGTTAAAAAGAGAGCTGGTATAGGTAAATGCCCCATAGAGATAGGAGGGCAGTGCATCCAGTGTTAAATCTGTGGGCAATAGGTTCTGGTACATGCCCAGCACCATGTGGGCATCCCGTTCAATAGCTATCGCAACGCGATTCATAATGGTGGCTACATCCACCACTGTTGTAATATGGGCAACTGCTGATGCCAAACACACCGGCAGAGCAATCGACACAATCTGACGGACAACAGACCGTCGCCGGTGCGGAGCCGGTGCCGCCTGCACCTGTTGTTTGCCAATACCGTCCCCAAAAAAGAAATGGCGCCCCATGAGAAACAGCGCACCAACCACTGTGCTGAGGGTAACGCCCAACACCGCACCGGCCGCTGCATAGGGCAACACTGCCAGCTTGGCTTTGCCCAAACTTTCGGCTGCTTGCCCAAATACTGTGCCGGCTGCCTGATATTCTGCCAACCCTCTGTTCATCACCCAATTTGCCAGCACCATCCCGCAGATGAGCTTTACCAGGGATTCCAACACCTGGGAGACCGCTGTAGGATTCATGTTCCTAAGACCTTGGTAATAGCCCCGATATACGCTCATAACACAGCAGAACAGCACAGCGGGGGCCATGGCAAATACCGCCAACTTGGCAGCCGGATTGTCGATGGCATTGGCAAAAAGACCGGAACCCGCCAGCATAATGGCTGTACCCAGCAAACCGGTTACCAAAAACAGCATGGCAGACACTTTGTAAATCCGCCGCACATCCCTGTATCGGCCTTTTGCCATGGCCTCGGATACCAGCTTGGATACCGCTACTGGAAAACCCGCTACCGAAAGGGACAAAATAGGGTTAAAAATGCTATAAGCGGACATAAAGTAGCTCATGCCCCCTGCCCCCAAAATATTGCCCAGCGGAATTTTGTACAGCATACCAATTATCTTCACCAGCATGGTTGCTCCGGTGAGTATCATAGCACCTCTTACAAGGCTGTGGCCTTTTTGTTTATTCAACCAATACACTCTCCCTTACAGCGGTGGATCCCCCTGCTTACCGTTCAACACAGTTTTGTTCCACACCGCCAAATACCGTTATTCTAATAAACTGTATAGTCAGTATGCAAAATTTATACGTGAATAGAATAAAAAACACAATTAGCAGACTATATGCAAGACAAACCACTATAAAACCAGCCCGTGGACCTGGTATTTCACCAAATCCACAGGCTGTAGTAAAGCAAGTGCTCACAAAAACGTATTATTCTTGGTTTCCATCGCCTTCGGTTTCCCGCCTGAGCTCTTCCACCACTTCATTGGCCTGCTCCTGGTCAGTATTCGCCTCTTCTTGCGCTTGGGATGCCGCTTTGGCCTTTTCCTCTACCAGCGAGGATCCGCAACGGGCACAGTAAAATGCACTAAGGGCGTTTTCCTTGCCACAAGCGGTGCACTTAACCACCTTTTTACAAGCCAAAGCCTGCTGCTCCAAAGCGTCCAACTTATCGTTGAGCAGATCGATCTCATTAATAGCTAAACCGATAAGA
>CAYNCW010000401.1:0-2167 GCA_964395635.1 uncultured Oscillospiraceae bacterium | reverse complement strand
ACAAATGCTTATGATACTATGATGGGCTGGGGGCTAGCGTTGGCTTTGTATATGTATTTACTCATTACCTACAACCAATACCCAAAGGAAATAGGATTTTTTTGTAATCTAAAATAAAGGATAGTGTCTGGAGAGAGTTTGTGGTATAATAAACAACTGTAAACTTGTCCTGAGGTTTAAGCTTGCAAAAGTAGGGAGGAGTCCTTTGTGCAGCGTTACGATTTGTTGCTGTTGGATGCAGATGATACCTTGTATGACTTTAACGTGGCAGAAGCCAATGCTTTGGCCAGCACCTTTCAGTTTTTTGGTGTTCCTTACAACCAGCGGATAAAAGAACGATATATTCGCATTAATCGGCAGCTTTGGGCGGATTTTGAAAAAGAACGTATTACCCAAGCAGAGCTAAAGATAACCAGGTTTGCTATGTTGTTCGAGGGTATACAAACCCAACTGGATTTCCAGGAAGTTAGTGAACGATTTTCTCGAGAACTTGGGGAATGCTCTGATTTGTTGGACAAAGCTTATGAGGTTTGCCGAGATTTAAGCAAAACCTGCAAACTGGTTATTGTAACCAATGGGGTCTCCTACACCCAGCATCGCCGCATTAATCGATCCAGTATTAGGCCGTTTATTTCCCAGGTATTTGTTTCGGAAGATGTGGGTTGCCAAAAACCACAGCTTGCTTTCTTTGAATATGTTTACAATGCTTTGGGAGGCTTTGATAAGTCCAAAACATTAATTGTAGGGGATTCTTTAAGCTCGGATATAAAGGGTGGCAACGGTTTTGGAATTGATACTTGCTGGTTTAATCCGCTACATAGAAAATGCCCCGACGATATCCAGCCAACCATGGAGATAGCTCAACTCGACGAACTGTTTCAAATTATAAACTGTGATGTAGTTGGCAGAAAATAAGTTGCGATCAGCTGCTAAAAAACCTGATTAACATAGCACTTTGGCTATGTTAATCAGGTTTTTTCTCTTTATAATATAAAATTACAATGTCCGTTTCTATGATAGCAGCTGAATAATCTGATTTTGTTTGCAGTATAACGTTTTATATCCAAAATTTAAAGAGCAAAACACTGTCAAACAAACTGCAGTGGTAATGGCTATCATAATGGCTATCTGGTAGAATATAGCGGTTAAGGGCAGTGTGCCTGCTAGTATTTGCCCAGTCATCATACCGGGCAGAGAGACTATGCCCATACCCAGCATAGAGTTTATAGTGGGTAGTAATGCTGTTTCCAACGCGTTGTTTACATAGGGGCGAAGAATCTTTTGGGGGGTTACCCCCATATTTTGCAGCGTTTCAATTTGTAGCCGCTGGGTTTTCAAGCTGTCATGGAAAGTTTTGAGTCCCAAGGTAATCCCGGTCATAGAGTTACCGAAAATCATACCGCTAATTGGAATGGCATACTGGGCATTGAAAATGTTTGTATTTACAACAACTATTAAAAAATAGCATACCACAAACAACCCGGACACAGCGATGCTAAGAGAGACCACCAACTTAAAGCGCGTATTCATATATTGGTTTTTGGAGAGCACACGCCGAATAGAAAAGCCAACCATAGCCACCACATACGCTATAGTAAAAAACGGTTGCTTGTGCTGAAAGATGTAAGATAAGACAAGCCCAGCCAAAATCAGTTGCACTGTCATCCGCATACTCGCTACAATAAGCAACTTGGACTGGTGTATCTTGGATCGCTTCATAATCAGCAGAACAATGATAAGCAGCAAATAGATACAGCTTAATTGTAAAGCGCCGATACTGACAATCTCCTGCATATTACCCTTCTCCCACCACTATGGTTTTATCTGCGTATTTGTTTATTAAATTGGTATGATGACTTACTACAATCATGGTCATGCCCTTTTCCTTGCAAAAGGTAACCAAGTTGCTCATCAACAAATCGCTGCTATGCTGGTCCAACGCTGCTGTGGGCTCATCCAACATCAAAACATCCGGCATCATGGATAAACAAATGGCAATAAATACACGATGTCGCTCTCCCCCCGACATGGTTACGCAGTCCTTATCCAGGGGAAAATTGGCGCAGCAGATATCCAAATACTGCTGGATTTCTTTATCCGAAGGTGCCGGTATATCCAAATAATTGAAATAGGCTGCAAAATTCTCCTGTAGGGAGTTCTCAAAAAG
>CAYNCW010000400.1:0-2168 GCA_964395635.1 uncultured Oscillospiraceae bacterium | reverse complement strand
CAGGGGTTTACACAAAATTTGGGATGCTCTCCAAGCCCAAGCCATATGGTAAGCCTTCCGAACTCTTTCAAGGCTCGGAGTTAATTTCATATTGCTCTAACAGCATACCAATTTCAGAATCAGGAGAATATTCCATGGTTTTATCATAGTCCAGCTTATGATAAAGTATATATTTCCTGTCGACTACAACCATTTCTCCAGAATCTGTATTCAATTGCTTTTTTTGATACAACACAAAGTTCGAAAATTCTTCATTATACAACGGCTCCAATGCCGCAATTTGCTTTTGGGTAATCTCATCTTTGGATAAATCCCAAACAAGATTGTCGGCCACCTCTTCCTTTGTGACCAATTCCCCATCTATATATTGATGCTTATATGACCAATGGTCACCAGCGGAGGCTCTCTGCATGGAATGAACGAGTTTAGTATCCGCGTCAAATGTAGGCAACCCCAAGTTAGAAAGCCCATAAATATCACCAACAAAGTTTGCCTCATCAGAACTCCACATAATATAAATGTAATCTTTTTTCCAGTTTCTGCCATAGCCGGTGAAAATCGCAATATCCTGATAACCATCGAAGTCCATGTCTTGGATTTCAACGGAAAACAAATCTTTGCGTATACCCCAAGCGTTGTCAATATCGAATTTGTATACCAGCATAGCTTGGCCGGAAGGGTCAACAATCGAAAGATCAGTGAAAACGCCTCCATCACCGCATAGCTGCAATATAAATTCTGGCAGACTCTCATGAACACATATTGATTGCTCCCAAAAGTCGGATTCTGGCAATGGTGAGTCCAGTGAATTTATTTTATTTTCGTTAACCAGCGAGGGTGACTCATCGCAACTAGCCCCATTATCTGTTTCAGAAGATTGCGCTATGACGGAACAGGCCGTTATCACAAGGCATGAAAACACCATGACCACGATCATTAATACTCGCATTTCCAACGCTCCCCTTAGGCAATAAAGCTATTATACATGAGTAAAAGGGAGAGGGCAAGCAAATCGCTCACTATCTCCCAAATTCTTTCAATAAAAGCACAAATACGAACCCTTCTCCTATCGGAAAAAAGTTCGTATTACTTGTGCTTGGAGCGGGTTACGAGGCTCGAACTCGCTACCTCCACCTTGGCAATAGCCAGAACAGCAGATTATTCCGTGCTTTTTCATGTTATGTTGTGATGTCCTGTATGCAGCTAAACCCGCATAATAATCACGAATTTTGATGTGGAATGCCTAAAATGCCTACCGTTTAGCCAAAAGTAAAAAATCGAATTAATCAACAAAATTCGCAGAGAATTCGCAGAGAAATGCGAGTGCTTACAGGGGAAACGCATCTTGTAATTATCGACAAGGAGTTTATTTATACCTTGTTGTCTAAATTGGCTGACATGGTGTAGCAACTACCTCCTATACATAATGCTTAACTTCATGCTATACTATAGCCATCCCACAGTAGGTTTTGTGTGAGCGGGTTTATTTCCCGTTAGGTATGAGTGTAAAGTTACCTGTATAGGTGCGCTTTAAAATAAGATATTGAATTAAAAAGGGAATGGCTTGTTTATGTCGTTTCCTTTTACTT
Organism: uncultured Oscillospiraceae bacterium; assembly: GCA_964395635.1. Classification (GTDB taxonomy): domain Bacteria; phylum Bacillota; class Clostridia; order Oscillospirales; family Ruminococcaceae; genus WRAV01. The sequence goes on along the minus strand of CAYNCW010000400.1, from coordinate 579 downwards.
ATATAAAACGAAAAGTAGTAGCTATGGGAGCAACAAAGCTCGGCGGGTACAGGGTGTATCCGTTCACTGGGTGCGCTATGGCTTGCCCCCTGTTGTTAGCGTCCGAATGGACATTGCCGCCGTAAGGTGGTTTCCTTTTTGTCCTTGCAGCAGTTGATTTTTGAATATACAACATAGTTACCGTGGCCGCTGATGGGCTGCGTTTTGCTGCTATGCCACCTTTAATTGCCTGTCAGGTAATTTCCCCATCTGTTTTGACTATGGTAACGGCGCCTAGTCTGCTTTTTCATACTTTTCCAACAACGCAAAAATCTCGTCCATATATTTGTTGTCTATTGTGAAATAATATCGATCATGCTTGTTTACTTCATGAGATATTGTAAATGTTATAAAAGTTTTACCTTCAGTGCCAAGCTTATCCGATGCATTAACAAAGCTTTCATTGAAGCCGTAGTAAAAGTCAATATAATAGTGGCTGTCTTTTACAAGCTCATCATTTATATCCCATTCTATATCTGACACCCTAATATATAAAGAAAAATTAGAATCGGGATACGCTACGTCTGTATAAGGATAATG
>CAYNCW010000399.1:0-2184 GCA_964395635.1 uncultured Oscillospiraceae bacterium | reverse complement strand
CAATAATTAAGGATTTTGAGAGTTGCAGAGACAATATACCTGAACGTTTAGAGCGTCTCGTAAATATTCTAATAACGATGGATGGTTCTACAGTAAAGACCACTCCGCAAGATGCAATCGGCAAATATTTGAGCCTTCTAGCCAATAATTTAACAGTAGCTGATATCCGGAACCTTCGAGTCAATTTGCAAAAAATAGCTGATGTTGCAATTATTGCAAAATTTAGGAATTTAAATCGTAACTACTCTCCCCTAAAATTAATATAAAAAAAGCTTGACAGGTTTTTGTAGGTGCCTTTTTGCTTTTTTGGAAATCTTCTCCAAATTTGACTTTTACAGTCTGAATTCGCTTCTAAAAGATCACAAATCAATATTTTTGACTTGAATGCTTAGTTGAGCTTAGATAGTGGCCTATTGGCTATTTAATGAAGCCTCAAAAACCGGTGGTAGAATGTTTTTTTAACCATCGCTTGATAGTATGTCCAGTATTTACACCAACTCTGTTCGAGAAGAACTAGCGCGCATCAAAGATGAGTTTGCAAAACAATCTGCAGTAGGTGAAGTTTCACCAAGCTCAGCAATGCTGATTAAAAGCCTGATCATGCTATTGGAGATGGTATTTGCTATCTTTCTTGAGAAGAGTACCAAGAAAACATCGCTTAATTCGAATAAACCTTCATCGCAAACTGGCAAAGACGACTCTTCTCTAAAATCTTCCGGCTCAAAGGGCAAAGGCAAACAGGAATTCACTCTAAGCGCAGACAATACAAGAACAGTCATCACAGATATGCTATTACCTGTTGATATTTGCCAATGCTGCGGTGAATCACTGCAGCAGGTGTTATGCCAGGCTATTGAAAGACGGACGCGTATTGATATTGTCTTTGAGAAAACAATTGAGCACTTTGATGCGGAAGTTAAATATTGCCCGGGTTGTAAATCAACCACAAAAGGCCAGTTTCCCAAGGATATTCATGGAAAGCTACAATACGGTAATGGTCTCAAAGCGTTTGTGGTTCACTTGATGGTTTCACAAATGGTGTCTGTCAACCGAGCACAAAAAATGATTGTAGCAATGATAGGTGCCAAAATCTCAGAATCAACGCTGCTGAGTTATGTGATTCGCCTCCACAATGCCTTGGTTTCATGGGAGTTTTCTGCTAAAGAGCAGTTGCTTGCTGCACCTTGTCTTTATGTTGATGAAACCTCCATGCGAGTGGAAGGCAAAAACCATTGGATTCATGTGCATGCTGCCGGGGATGTCACGCTCAAATGCCTTCATTCAAAACGCGGGAAAGCGGCTATCGAAGACAATGGCATCATACCGCGCTATAGTGGTGTGTTGGTCCATGATTGTTGGGCATCTTATTTATCCTATGACCACTGTCAGCATGGCCTATGTGGTTCTCATCTATTACGAGAACTGACTTTTATCATTGATGCCAATGATTATAAGTGGGCGAGGCAGCTAAAAAAAATCTTACAGAAGGCCTGTAAGTTAGTCAGTGATAGTGAGCAAAAATGTTTAACTGATAAACAATATGCCGCATTACAAAAACGGTATCGCAGTATTCTAACTCGCGGAGAAAAAGAGATGCCTGCAGTGCCTAAAAAATCTAACGGCAAAAAAGGCAGCATCGCAAAATCAGATGCCCATAATTTATGGGAACGGTTTAAAAAATATGAAGCATCGGCACTTCGCTTTGCTAAAGATCCTCATGTGGCTTTTACCAACAATCGCTCTGAACGAGATCTTCGTATGGCCAAGGTAAAACAAAAAGTCTCCGGGTGTTTTAGAGCAACGCTTTATGCAGAAGCGTACTGTCGAATATCAAGCTATTTACAAACTATGGCAAACAAAGGGGTCAATCCGTTAATTGCTATACAGATGGCATTGAGTGGTGAAATTGCTACTCTACCCTCCGAGTAGTTACAAAAAAAGAATAACAAGAATCAAGCCAGCGAGATTGCAACTGTACTACATGATATATATGTCAGTTATCGTGTAAATGAAGAAAGCCGGCTGTATCAGGCTGTGACAAGTGATGGTAGTAGAACAGGGGCATTAATCAATCAATTGAAACGTGTCGCGGATCCGCAAGAATTTTCGCATACACATTTTTAGGCCTCGACCGCCGTCTCGCCCACGTCATTCCGAGTGAAGCGAGGAATCTCCCGAGTTGTG
>CAYNCW010000398.1:0-2198 GCA_964395635.1 uncultured Oscillospiraceae bacterium | reverse complement strand
CATAGCCTCATTTGTGGAAGAACCGGCACCCAGCAAACTTCTGAGCCCGCTGTCTATCTCTTGGGCAATCCCCGCTACATAAGCCGGTTCCTCGGTGGTTTTAATGGCATAGCGCATCCCGTTTATGTGGATGGCCACCTTATTTTGTTCCAAGCACTGTTTCCCCCTTCTATCAACATAGTAAAATAAAGTATTCAATATAGGTATTATAGTATATTTTTATACAATGTAAAAGGGGCAAGCGGAAAATGATTGAAAATGGCAAAAATTTAATATATACTTTAAGTTACCATATTTTTCTTAGCTCAGCGGTGCTTTTCGTATTTGCTTTATGTTTTCGCCCATTTAATGTGGCAGTATGGGGGCTGCTATGATATAAAGCACCATAACTGGCTGAGCTATTCTATATGCACCTTATAAAATCTATCTTACACCGATTAGGCAATGCAATACCGACCAAGGCTTTCTAATAGAATGCCTACTATTGGGTTTACAATAATGCCCAGCCAAAACCCAGCAGACAATTCAGCAGAAAAGAGGGAGTATATAATGATCAATCACGAATATGACAAGCAACGGCTATTAGAGCTTATTCAGGAAAAGCTCTCCAACCAGCTAGGGGTAGCCGACCCATACCTTGCATCCAACGAGCTCTTTTATCAGGCTGTTGTTATGGTGGTAAAAGACATTTTATATAACCGCAGGCAAAAATTCTGGGCCCGCAATCTTTCTGCGGGCAAAAAACAGGTGTATTATCTCAGCATGGAATTTCTGCTGGGTCGCAGCCTGAAAAACAGCCTGTACAACCTGGGAATTCAAGACGCTATGAGCGAAGCCCTCACCACCTATGAAGTCAACCTAGAGCGGTTGTACGACCAAGAACCGGACGCAGGGTTGGGTAACGGCGGCTTGGGGCGTTTGGCTTCCTGTTATTTGGATGGAATGGCCCACGAGAACTATTTGGCAACCGGTTATTGCATTTTGTATGAATTCGGCATGTTCCGGCAAAAGATCATCAACGGTTGGCAAACCGAACAACCGGATCAATGGCTGCCGGGTGGTGAGGTTTGGCTCACTTCCAAACCGGGTTGCGAGGTAGAGGTGCGGTTTGGCGGACAGCTTAACGAGTTTTGGGACGGTGAACACCATATTATTGAGCACAAGCACTACTCCAGTGTTATCGCTATCCCCTATGATATCAACATCCCGGGATACAACACCGATGGCATTAGTATGCTGCGTGTTTGGCAGGCCAAAACGGTGGGTGGCATGGATATGGACTCCTTTAACCGTGGAGATTATACCGGCGCCTTCCAACAGACCTCTATTGGTGAGGCTATTAGCAAGGTGCTGTATCCCAATGATAACCATGCCGAGGGAAAAAACCTGCGGCTGCGTCAGCAATACTTTTTATGTGCTGCCTCTATCTCGGATATCTGTCGCCGTCATTTGAGTGTGTATGGCACCCTAGCCAACTTTGCCCAGAAAAATGCTATCCATATCAACGACACCCACCCAACCCTGGCTATCCCAGAAATGATGCGCTTTTTGCTGGATGACTGTGGTTTTGGTTGGGATGCCGCCTGGGAGATCGTAACCGAAACCTTTGCCTATACAAACCACACTGTGATGCGGGAGGCTATGGAGGTCTGGGACGAAAACCTGATGAAATCTCTTCTGCCCAGAATCTACTCCATAATCTGCGAGATCAATCGCCGCCACTGCAAAAACTTGTATGAAACCCTGCGCCTTAACCAAAGTGCGGTGTCCTCTATGTCCATTCTGGGGGATCACCAGGTGCGCATGGCCAATCTTGCCATTGTGGGTTCCCACAGTGTCAACGGTGTTTCCAAGCTTCACTCTCAAATTCTCAAGGACGATGTGTTCCGAGACTTTTATACCATCATGCCTGAAAAGTTCACCAATGTCACCAACGGTATTGCCAGCCGCCGTTGGCTGCTCCAATCCAACCATTCCCTGACAAAGCTCATCCAGGAAAGTATCGGTGAAGATTTTGCCAACGATATGAGCAACCTGAGCAAGTTAGATACCTTTGTGGACGATACCGCCTTTTTGGATAAACTGGCAGAATCCAAACTGAAAAACAAAAAAAGTTTTTGCAAATATATCTTGCAGCAAACCGGGGTTATGTTGGATCCAAATTCCATTTTTGATGTGCAGGTAAAACGGCTGCATGA
>CAYNCW010000397.1:0-2202 GCA_964395635.1 uncultured Oscillospiraceae bacterium | reverse complement strand
CCAGCTGGTGCAGATTGTTCCCTCGGTGGGCAATGTGGCGGCCTAAGCCAAAATCGTACAGGAAAAACACTTGGTTCGCTCTTTGATGGGTGCTGCCAGAGACATCATCGAAAATGCCCGGGATGGCCAGGAAGAAGCCGCCACCCTGATGGATGCAGCCGAACAGCGAATCTTTGACATCCGCGCTGGGCGGGATAGCTCTAAACTACAGCGCATCGACGGTATTTTGCTCAATATCTACGACAGGTTGCAGCGCATATCCGGAGAAGAGCGGGGGGACTATGTGGGGATTCCCACAGGGTTCAGTGGGCTGGACAAGGTGATGACCGGTCTGAACAGATCCGATTTGATTCTGCTGGCGGCCCGTCCTGCCATGGGTAAAACCTCCTTTGCACTGAATGTGGCCATGAATGTGGCCATGAAGGCAAAGAAAAAGGTTGCCATCTTCTCGCTGGAAATGAGCAAGGAGCAGCTGGTGGAAAGGGTGCTTTCCAGCGATGCCAGGGTAAAGGGAGACAACATGCGCACAGGCAATCTTGCCCCCGAGGAGTGGGTGCGCATGGCGGTAGCCGCCAAGGATATTGCCAAAGCACCGGTGTTTATCGATGATTCCGCAGGTATTACTGTGCCGGAAATGAAAGCCCGGCTGCGCAGGGAAAAGGATCTGGGTCTGGTGGTTATCGACTATCTTCAGCTGATTTCCAGCGCCACCCGCAACGAGAATCGGGTACAGGTGGTTAGTGAAATTACACGGTCGCTCAAGATAATGGCAAAAGAATTAAATGTCCCTGTTATTCTGTTATCCCAGCTGTCTCGTGGGCCGGAATCCCGTACCGACCACCGCCCCATGCTCTCTGACCTTCGTGAATCCGGCGCAATTGAACAGGATGCCGACCTGGTTCTGTTTTTGTACCGGGATGCCTATTATAATGAGGATAGCCAGGAACAAAATGTTGCCGAGTGCATCATAGCGAAAAACCGCCATGGAGAAACCGGCAAGGTAAAACTGGCCTGGGATGGCGAGCACACCAAATTTTCCAGCTTGGAGATATTCCACCATGAACCGTAAGGTACTGACAAGCATTGCACAACACAAAATGATTTCCCAGGGTGACATTGTCCATGCTGCTGTTTCCGGCGGCGCGGATTCGGTCGCCCTGCTGCATTTTTTGTGGGGGCTGCAAGGGGAGCTGGGCTTTACCTTGCGGGCGCTGCACCTAAACCACAACCTCCGGGGAGAAGAAAGTGACAGGGACGAGACTTTTGTCCGGGAACTGTGCAACAAGTGGAAAATCCCTTTGGCGGTAGGTTCGGCGGATGTTCTATCCTTGGCCAAAAAGCATGGCCTTTCGGTGGAGGAAGCTGCTCGTCAGGCTAGATACGCCTTCTTTCGCCGCTATGGGGCATCGCCGGGGCACAAAATAGCCACCGCCCACACCGCCACCGACAATGTGGAGACGGTACTGCTGAATTTAGCCCGGGGAACCGGGCTGCGAGGGCTGCGGGGGATACCCCCGGTGCGGGAGAATATTATTCGCCCACTGATAAATTGCAGCAGGGCAGATATTGAATGCTACTGTGGTGCATATACTATTCCGTATGTCACCGATAGCACCAATTTACAGGAGAAATATACCCGCAATAGGATACGCCATCAGGTGCTTCCGGTGCTTCGGGAGCAAAATCCACGGCTGGAGCAAGCTGTCGCGGCCCTCAGCGATGCGCTGGGTATGGATGAAAGCTACCTGGAAATCCAGACAACCACAGCACTTAACGCCATTACGCAAGGGCAAAACCAATTCAGCCGCCAAGGGTTTTTGCAGCTGCATCCGGCACTGCGCGCAAGACTTTTGCGGCGTCTGCTCACAGGATGTGGGCTGCGATACCACCGGGCACGGCTGGTGCTGCTGGAAAAGCAGATTCGCATGGGCAGCGGCGGGGTACAACTGGCAAAGGAGCTGATGCTAAGCTGTGATGCCCACAGCTTTTCCCTGGCTCCACCAGCGGAAAAGCCCAGGGAAGCGGTAGCCGATACCCTAATTGTGGCGCTTCCACACCAGATGGGACAGGAAATAAATGTAAATTTTGGCAATAAAAGATTGGTTTTGTCATGTACAAACCTTGAAAATTATAAAAAAACTAAAAATTATGGTAAAAACCAATTTCAAAATGTACTGGATTATGATAAAATAGAAAATATTG
>CAYNCW010000396.1:0-2220 GCA_964395635.1 uncultured Oscillospiraceae bacterium | reverse complement strand
CTCCAATTACACTCGCGTATTTGATTTCTATGGTTTCGGGCGGCTCATGCCAATCGGCTGTGAGGGGTGTGTCATAAGGAAAGGAGGACGGCCCCTTGGATAGAAGCAGCAACCCCTTGAGAAATTCCGACCGCCTGTAATTTTCTGTTGTGGGGTCGTTTTCGTCTCCAAAGTTCCAGACAGCATAACCGGCCAAGTAGTCCCCGTAAAGTGCGTCCCATGAAGAGAAGGCCTTCTGCAGTTCCACGGCAAATCCTAAGGAGAGTTCCAATGCCTCTTCAAAGGAATAGAAGCCAATCAAATATCCTTCACCTATCAAATTGATTGCACGGACATAATCCCAGGCAAGCAAGGCGTTTTCGCCGGATTCTCTGTAGGTACGGTTAATATGTTCCAAATACTGTTTAACAGCGGCGGAATCCATCATGTCCAAAGTTTTTTCCAGCTCGGCTAGCTCCGCCATTTCTTTTTCCAAGAGTTTACTGAGGACACTCTGCCCGGTAGCATTGAGGACAAGTTCTTGCTTGGAAAGCTCTGTTAGGAAACGGATTCTATCTTCCAAATATTCCTTAAGTTCCCTTAAAGTATTTGTGTCATTTTGTATAGCAAGGGCAAAGTCTTCCGCATCCAGTTCAACCAGTTGAGGATAACACGCAATAATGTCGGCAAAAGTTGCTCGATGACCGGATTCACGTAGCCGTGTCAAAGCCACGTCCAAGGAGTCTTTACTTGTAATCCCCCAATACTGTTGTAGGCCGTTTCTGGCCATAAACTGTGTCTCGCTTGTTGATCTCATTCCTCCATACAATTCAACATCCCCGCCGTTTGCCAAGGTAAGAATAGCGTTTGCGTAATTGATCCACCTGACCGTATCGGTGGTAGGCGCAGCTATGGGAGGCAATGAGTTTTCATTAAAGCGTACGCTGTCAACCATAGGTTGCGCAAATTCATGGAGCCGTGCCTCTTCTCCTTCATGGTCTTTGCTAAACAGTGAATACAGCCCCCCATTGTAAGTGAAAACAATGGCTTCTGCATAATGGTTTGTATATAACACCGAATCATATATATGATAAACAACCCTAAGCGCTCGTTTACCATTCAACAGAATTTCTTCGCGGGAAAGCTCTGTCGGTTCAGAAGCGTTCATGGTGGGAGAAACTTTTCGCTCTGTCAGGCTTAGCAGGTGAAGATTCAACCAATGGGTGTTATCCAAAAATCCTTCTTCATAAATTCTGGAATTGTCTAACTCCGCGCGGAACTGCGAGTCAATCCCTGTTATGCGAACACTGATTCGAAACGAGGTATCGGTGCTACTCGCACTCATGTTGCGTATCGGATGCGCAAGTGTAATATCACCCAAAGTGATGGTTTCTGTCTCATTTTCACGAGTGTCAAATTGTAGCGTGGCAATGATTGATTCCGCAGCGGAGAGATGGGCCTCATATTCTTTTGCGGGGGCGGCATACATAATATCATAGACGAATCCTTCATAAACGGTACGAATTACTTTTGCTTTCCAGTCAGGGCTTCCTCCTTTCGTGTCGCCATAAAACAGGACTTTGATATAAGAGGCAGGGTTCCCTGCCAGTTGGGTTTTACCGCTGTCCAACACAGACGCAGAGTGGCTTTGGGTACCATTGAGCAATTCCCGCACAGAATCTGTGTTCAGAATCGGCAAACCCTGTTCATTGAGCAATATGGGCGGATTCTGCGTATGCATTTGCCGAGCGGCGATGTCCAAAAAGCCGCTGGTCACCTGTGGATCCATATAAATGTCCAACGTTTTCCAGGCTCCCGCATACCAGTCATACTTCATGCCGGAAGGAATCGTGACGCGTAAATCCCTGTGATGTTCAATCACTGCAGTCGAGCTGTCAAACTCGTTTGTTTGCACCAGATCGGCAAAAACGGACAGCGGCATACATAACAATAACATTGAAAACAACAAAACGGATACCACAGTCAAATTTTTTCCCACACAAGTTCCCCCCAAAAGCTTATCAAAGCATTGTTATAAATGCAGATAATATTATGGCCCATACAATCAAGGTCTTTTTCTAACTATTGTGCAATCACGCAATGATGTTATAGGAGTTTATTGCAAGCCCTATTAACAACGAAACAGAATTGGCCGCTGTAACAAACAGCGCAAGCCTGCGTATGGAAATACCTTTATATAAATATCCTAAAATGTTAAACTCGGCAAAATAAACAGCCAAC
>CAYNCW010000395.1:0-2233 GCA_964395635.1 uncultured Oscillospiraceae bacterium | reverse complement strand
CAAACGCTTCCATTATAGTTAAGTCCTTGTTCCATGATTCAATTTTCCACTTCGTGCCATTCCATTTAATTTCAGACTGCGTAGGAGTAACTATGCCGTATTCAAGAGCGGCAAGTGTTGATATTATTTTAAATGTTGAACAAGGGGAAGCACGCAACGTGCTGGCAGCTTTATTAAATATGGTATACGCACCAGATTTATTAAGGAAAACTGCCGTACCTGACAATCCGTTGAAATAGGCACTAAGGTCTACTTCTGTTTCTAACGCATGTTGTTGGACTATCTCCATGCATTTAACATTTTCGCTTTTATATTCTGGCAATTTATCCGATACGTCCGTACCAAAATAAATGGTTTCTGCGCCGTCCTTAAAATAAGCGAAACAATAGATTTTGTCTGTAAAGTACAATGTAGCCGGATAGGGTTCTGCATTGTGGTCTATCCAGTTTTCACTTTCTTGCAAGTCTTTTAACAAATCACTAAAGTAATCATCCGATATTTCCGGCATCAATACATTTGCTACACAGTTAAAATACTCTGAAAATGTTTGGGCTGTTTGTTCGGAATAACGCTCCGTAGATGAGTGAGTAACACGAATTGAGATAATGCTGCCGCTGTTTTCGTCTGTGATAACCGTAATATTCGGGTCTAAATAGGAACGTTTGTCGGCCAAATACACATACTGGTGCTTATCGTTTTGGCTGTTATAATCCAACCACCAGTTTTCATCAGAAAACAGGGTCTTACCATGTTTGCTAAAGTACGTATCATTCAATGATTCTGTAAACATTTCCAATTCAGCGCTTACTTTAAACTTCGCTGATTCCTCGATCACTGGAACTGGCGTAACGATTGGTTCAGGCGTGTCCTCCGGCAGCGCAACAGGTGGCTCTAAATTACTGCAAGCCGTCAACAGTAAAACAAATAGTAATATTACCGTTTTTCTTATCATCTTATGCCCCTCAAAAGTTATAAAGCATTTGTAAACTGGCTATTAGGCAGGTTTTTCTATTTATAGAATACCATTTTCGCTGCTAAATTTCAACAGACGAATCATTATTATATAAAAGAATGGTATCCATGCCAAAGCCTTTCAAGCCAAATGAAAAACGCCTTTGTCCACACAAAGACAAAGGCAGAGGAAACGCATCATTTTCTTGACATATTCAAAAGGGAAAGGCCATAAAACAAAATCGCAGTGCCAATTAAAATAATCATGCTGACAACTGGCGTTACTTCAGACCCTGCAAAGCTGAATGTCACACCCATATACTCCTTGAAATCATTGAGATAATTGACCGGTATTCCGTCAAATGAAGTCTGCATAGGCGCTTCCATCAGCACTTGGCGAAAGAGTGAAGCCGCATGAGATACAGGGAACACTTTGATAACGGTTTGCACGGCTTCAGGTAACGCTCCAATCGGGAGATAAATGCCGGTTAAAAATCCGATTAACGTGCCTATAATGGTGGTGGCTGTGCTGAATGCGCTATGGCTCTTGAAAAATGACACGATAAAGCAAACCAAAGAAGTATTTGTCATGGTTGTAAAAAGCACCAACAGAAAAACCTTTATTCCGGCGCCAATGCTGAGTAAGTCGCCACCGCTGCATACAATGTAAACTTCAGCGATTATAACGGTTATCAGAGACATAATCACGCCAATTAAAAATGCACTTCCAATATATCCGCCGGTTATGGCGCTTCTCTTGATGGGTGAAGCATTGAAATCCTTGTAAATCTTTTTCACCTTATCATCAATCATAACGCCAAACGCACCCATTGTTGTCGTTACCGAAGCCACAGCGAGGAGCCCGGAAACAAGCCAGCTATTCATCAAAACATCTGGGTTTTGAATGCCCTTCATGTCCTCGGTGAGCCATACATCCCCTAAAAACACGGTATAAAGGGCAATAATGATGAAAATGGCCAGCAGTGAAAAGAATACTGCGGTTTTGTCACGAAAGAATAATTTCAAATTGCGTGTCATAAAAACGTTCATTGTCTTAGCTCCTTCCCCGTAATGCCAATGAAAGCGTCGTCCATTGTACCTTGTAAAACTTGAAAGCTACTGATATATCCTTTACATCTTTCCAGTATGGGGATGGCGCTCATGGTGTCGGTGAGCCGGACAACAAATTCCCCTGCCACGCTGGTAAAGTCCAGTGTCAGTTCCTGTATGACCTGTCGCAGAGAGGATTCATCGGTAACAGTAAGTCTTAGCATATCAGCAG
>CAYNCW010000394.1:0-2251 GCA_964395635.1 uncultured Oscillospiraceae bacterium | reverse complement strand
AATCCCCAACAGGCTGTGGGCAACGCCAAGGCAGCGGACTGGGAGCTGAGCGCCCAGGAGCTGGAGGAGATAAACGCCTTTTATAAGACATGGGCTGCCACGCTGCCTAAATAAAAACTTGTTTTCCACACAGTTTGTGGCAATTGTTGAATACAAAGGGCTATTGCACCTGATCCGGTTGGATTGGTGCAATAGCCCTTTTGTGTTGCAGTATATTACGCTTTGGTTTTTTTGAAAATAAACAGCTTGCTGAATATATAGTTGAGCACTACCACCAGTACATTGGAGGCCAGCTTGATAACCTTGTCGTTAAAGCCCATAAGATCCACCAGCACATACATGATGCCCATATCCAAGATACCGGAAAGGACTCTGGCAGACAAAAAAGCCATAAACTCTCGAAGCAGCGGCCCAAAGCCCTTGGCCTGGCTGCGAAATACCCAGATGCGATTGGTGAGATAGGCAAATAGCACTGAAATAGCCCAGGCAATCAGGGTGGATAAAACGGTGCGGCTGGGAGACACAGGCAGCAGAGAGCTACACGCCAGATAGACGCCATAGTTGATGATGGTGGTGAGAACACCGGTGACAAGGTAGAGAAACATCTCTCGGTATTTGTGGTATAGGCGCAGTATGGGTTCCATAGGGGCCTCCTCATTCTGTGGTTAACAGCATGTTGTGGGGCGGTGGGATGCCGGATTATTCACCGGCTTCCACACAGGGGGTGGAATTGTCCGAGGTTTTTGTGGCCGAAGCATTTTTCAGGTCGGTACTTAAATGCCGTAGCTCCCCGATGATAAAGAATAGGGTGATGATAGATGCCAAGGTGTCTGCCACCGGGGCAGAAAACAAGATACCGTCCAGCCCCCAAAATAGTGGCAAAATCAACATAGCAGGCACCAGAAGCAAAAGCTGGCGGGACATAGACAGGGTCATGGCTTTTAAGGGCTTTCCCACGGCCTGGAAATAGTTGGCGGAGGGGATTTGGAATCCGGCCAGAATCACCGCCCCCAGATAGGTGCGCAAAGCTTTGGAAGCAAATTCGTTAAACTGGGGGTTGCTGTCGCCAAAGATGTCGATAAACAGCTGGGGGACTGTGATAAACAAGATCCACACAACGGTGGACATAGCTACTGTAATAGCAATGGTGGTGAGGTAGGTGCGGCGGACGCGGCGGTAGTTACCTGCGCCGTAGTTAAAGCCCAAGATTGGTTGGGCACCAATGCTGATACCCAAAATGCAGGCCAGTAGTATGGCGCTGATCTTCATAACAATACCCATTGCCGAGATGGGAATATCGCTTCCATAGGCGGATAAGGCGCCGTAGTGCTTGAGGGAATGGTTGAGCACCACATTTACAATGGTGATGGCCAGCTGAGTGATAAAGCTGGAGGAGCCGTATGCAGCAACCTTTTTGGTGATGGAGGTGTATACCCGCAGATGTTTTTTCTTCAGTCGGGTGTGGTGGGCGTATTTGACAAAATACAGCAGGATAATAACGGTGGAGACAAACTGGGAGATAACGGTGGCGATAGCCGCACCCTGTACGCCCATACCCAAGGTGAAGATAAACAGAGGATCCAAGGCCACATTTAAAAGACAGCCTGCCAGAGTGGCCACCATGGAAAACCGTGGGCTACCGTCTGCCCGGATAATAAAGGACAGACCGGTGGCTACCATAGAAAAGGGAAAGCCAATGGCGATTACGCTGCCGTAGGATATAGCGTGGGGCATTACCGCTTCGGTGGCCCCCAGGGCCAGCAGAATGGGTTTTATAAAAAGCAGGGTGATGGCCATAAGCCCCACACCGGTTGCCAGTATAAGCACCACGGCGTTGCCTAGTGTTTTCTTTACGTTATCGGTGTTGCCACGGCCCATCTCCAGGCTGATGTAGGCGGCGGAACCGTTGCCCACCAACAATGCCACAGCCAGTGCCACTGTCACCAGAGGGAAGATGATGGTGGTGGCGCCGTTGCCGATAAACCCTACGCCCCAGCCGATAAATATTTGGTCAACAATATTATAGAGCGCCATAACCAGCATGGAGATTACACTGGGTACAGCGTATTTCACCAATAGCCGGGAGATAGGCTGGGTGCCCAGGGGATTTTCACCTGGTTGGTTTTGTTTGTGGTTCATTGTGCTTCCTCATTTCCTGTTACTCATATGTTGGGCCAGCTCAGGAGTTCTGGGCCGGAATAAAACATGGTAAAATGCTTATGTGCCGTTGGGACAAGTGCCGGTGGTTTCG
>CAYNCW010000393.1:0-2253 GCA_964395635.1 uncultured Oscillospiraceae bacterium | reverse complement strand
ATAATAATGCAAAATTCTACTTTTAAATACTTGACTTTATTGCTATACGGTTTTGGAGGGAGATATTTCGCAATGAGCGCATTTGGAAAAGAGGCCGCATATTCCACTCAGTTGGGCAATATGCCTCTATCAAAAGAGGATATGCAAAATGCTATGCAAATCTTTAAGCACTATCTAGAGGAAGAATCATTGTGCAGAACCTTTCACGAGGCAATTCCCATATTTTTTGTTGACTATAGCAATAGCGGAGGCTGGAATCCAAATCCCATTGAGGATAAGCGAACATGCTATTATTTTTACATCACGAGAAAAAGCGACGGTGCTGTATCTGTTCCTTATTTGTTTTCCAGCGTATATAGTGAAGATAAGAGAGACTGTTGCAAAGGCCTATCAATATGCATGGGCGGATGGACAGCCACGCTTCATGTCGGGTGCTTGTTATATGCCTTACGCCGGTGTGTACTATACGTTTTGGTATTCTACAAGCAAAGAATATGTCTTTTTATAACTATTATTACGGATATGCAAATGTATATCTTCGGGACGGTGGCGGCTCATGGCTACATTTGTTGGCAGAAGATACAAAAGCGGTAGAAGCAATAATTAAAAAATATTTTACTTAGGGGCTGTTTGAAACATAAACTGAATTGTCTATTTCTACTACAAACAGCATCTGCTTGTTTGTAGCGAAATATCCGTCATGTTTTATTTTTCAAACGAGCCCTAATTTAAGTGGGCTTTATACGCTTTAATCAGTAAGGAGTGTTGCAGTATGAAAAAAACATTTATAAACCCTGTCACAGGCAAAGAGTGGTGGATCACCGTGGATGGGCTCAAAATTAACACCTGCCTAAACAATGGGAAGGTAAAGGAGATTATTTGCGAGGCCAATTGGCAATTAAAAAGCAAAGCCTCCAGCGCAATGATGGAGCAGATGCGCAAGGGGTTTATCTATCAAAATCCAGATGCACCACTTGGTGAAGCTACCTGCCACCAGTTTGTTGGGAAAAATCACAATGGCTTTATGCCCATCGCCGCCTCTATTACAAGGGACGATTTTTTCATTACCCGAATTGTGGGTGATTTTGAAGATGAACGTCTTTACCACTTTGATAAAGATGGCAATACCTTAGAAACGGTATCACTTGGGGCAAAAAGAATGACCTTTGAGCAAGCACTTTGCGCCAATGAAACTATTCTTATGAACAACCACCACCTTATTGAGTGCTTTTCTCTCAATGACAGCAAGATGACTCCTTTTGCAAACAAAAAAGGAAGCATGCAAACCATGCTGGATGCCAAAAGCGAGCTGGCTCTGTGGTACACCGGCGAAGAAATAATCGTGTTTGATTTTAAAAACAACACAGAGATCTGGCGCGAAAAAGTAAGCTGCCAAAAAACAGGACAGGCATTCTCATCTTACTACTGCATGGGACAACTCTCACCGCAGCAAACAAAGGTGGCCTATCGCACAGAGGCCTGGGGGTACGTCATTGTTGACTTAAAATCGTTTAAAAAAGTTCTCATTCAAAATCCTGACTGGCATCCGTTCTTCTCCCCCGATGACCAATGCTTTTCTGTCGGAGGCCGGTTTTACAGCTGTGAAACCGGAGAAGAGGTTGAATGCCCCTTCCCATTTAGTGTAAAGCAGGGCTTAAGCTACCTCGAAACCTGTAGGACTCAGACAAACGGCAGCTTGATGGCCTTTCAGCAGGACAGAGGGGACTCTCCCATTGAGATTTGGAACTACCAATCTAGGCAGCTGCTTGCAAAAATTGAGGATATCTTTACCGTCAAGCACGCTTCTTTTGCCTTTACAAAAAATAACCTGATTGTACATACAGACTACGGCGCTGTCAGTGTTTATCGCTGTACAGTGTAAACGAAATTGGGAGGATCCATATGGGCATTTTCAAAAAATGCAAACACAAAGGCGGGTTTATTGCAATTGATGTAAAACCGCTGATTGAATGGGACGAGCCAAACGGTGAGGGTTGCATCGCGTCGAATAAGATTACAAAAGAAGGCTGGAAGGTTGGGTATATGTTTCGAGATAAACCGCTTCCGAATCAGCCGGATAGCGGATGGCATTTTTTAAAGGGCGACGAAAGTGATGAATATATGGGCAACTCCGACAATCACCATATATTTGCGCTGAATACCATCTGCAATTATGACCCGGATATCATTCCATATTTACATATGCCCATTGGCACATACTTGATTAGAATAAGCAGTAATGAATTCATAGTA
>CAYNCW010000392.1:0-2259 GCA_964395635.1 uncultured Oscillospiraceae bacterium | reverse complement strand
CAACTTTTAAAGCTACGCCAGACGCACTTAACGATTTAATTGAGTTCGGATATAAATTTACATTACTGTCTGTATTTTCTATACCGCCATTGGAGTCAATTTGGAAAGCCCTTTGTGCAAAGTCATGATCTTCAATCTGCTGTTGCAGTTTTTGAAATTCGGCGCCTTCATACAGTTTATTGCCTACGACTAAGAAGCCGCGAAAAGGATTGATTTCCATTTCGTTTCACCTCCAGATCAATGTAATTATAATAGTTTCATCCATGCTTCAAACTGATCTCTAATTTCCTGTGTGTCCACAACATTATCCGCTGTTCTATGGTTATAAGTTTCCAGCATTGAGGTATATGTTTTTATTTTACTATCAAAATCCTTAACCATATTTTCCTTACTACTCGTATCAAGGTTAGCAAAGAGATTTGCGGTTTCTCTGCCGAAATCCCCTTTATATACCATCGTACTGGCAATATTCTGATACCCATTATAAAGGTTTTGAATACTGTTAATGTTATTGGAAGCAAGCCGCGAAATAGCAGAAGAGAAAAGGTCTCCAAGAGTATTTTGGCTTTCCTTTGCAAACAAAGTAGCAAAGGATTGGGCAAGACCGATTCGAGCGAAGTTGTTAGGGCCAACCGTGGCTACTTGATTCATCGTGTTCTCTGAAAGCGCCTTTGTTTCTTTTTGCATGTTGGTTAGTTGGCCTATAGTTACATCGTGTCCGGCAATGGTCATTTTGCTTTTTAACGTATGTAAGTCGGTATCTTCACCGTTTTTTATACGTGTGGCCAACTCGTTAACCAGCACATCCATTTGTTCCTTGAGAGCTTTTACTTCCTCATTTGTCGCATCACGGCCTGTAAAGAAAGATACAGCGTCCTTGATAAAGGTGTCGTCAAAGATTGCCCTCCATTTATACGCCTCACCATCATCCAGCTTGGCGTACTGCTGCGCAGCCTCTGTTAAAAAATCTGTTGAGATATAAAGGAATGCGTGAGTTCCAAATCCTTTGCTGTATCCATCGGCCGCAGTTACGGCATTAGGAATAAGCTTTCCGTTCTCATCCCATAGAGTTGTCTTTCGAAAACCAAATTCCTGTGCATAGGCTGTGTTATCTACAACGTTTGTATCCCCCGCTTTATAGTTTGCAATAGACCACTGTCTCATATCATCAAGGTATGCTGAGTCCAACTTAACCTGATCAAAATTGATGTAAGGAGCTGATACATCAGAAGAATCTACCCGTCTTCCAATCTGTTCCTGCTGTTTTGCAGCAGCCGACTGGTTGGAAAACAATGGCTTAAAGGTATATCCCGTGTTAATGTTCATTGCTGACCTCCCAGGAGTACAAAATTTTCCATATATATTATATCGACACTAATATGGAATTGTTAGATTTTTTGACTTGCCAGATGGGATACCATCGGTTAATAAGCCTATACGTAAGAGTCCATTCGATATGAAAAGTCTTTCCCAAATAAATCATTAAAGCTATTTAATATCTGCTCAATATTTGAGGTATGGGTATTCCCATATACAGTCTGCGGCTGATACATCCTATCCCAAAAATAGCTGGATGAACCTTTCCCATAACGTAGCATCTTATTAAATGCTGAATCAATTTGCTTCTCGTAAAAAGCTTGCTGACCAACTTGAGCTCCTTTATTGATTGCTGCCAATACGTCTTTTGTTTCTGCATAGGTATGACGTACAGTATTTATCATTATGTAAATCGATCCCCTGTTTAATGCAGAATATGCGGTTTCCTCGGTTCCTGCAACGGGATGCTCCCGTTCATACTGATACGCTTTATCTACCGACTCAATAGAATACGCTATTGTATTATTAACCCGCCGCATAAGTGCGTCTTTGTAGCTTTGCGATACGTTTGAAGCGTCGGCGAAATAATCTGCTTTGAGAGCCATAAGACCCAATCGCAATCCAAATTCTTCCTCGTTGGCTGTGTATCCCTTCTCATTTGCAAGAATATTGTTTCCTAGCGATGCAAAATGGCCAATTTCGTTCAGTTCTTTTGCGCTATACAAAGATGTTTCAGCTGGCACGTTTTGATGATATACGCTTTGTAGCTGTGTGCTCATATAGCGATAATGACCTGCCAGCCAATCATCTCCCGTACCTTTCAAATTTGCATAGTCCTTGTTACCGCTGATAAATGCGCTGTAATTGTCTGCAAGCTCCGTTATAGCATTTTTTACAGACGCATATAGCTTTTCCTTTTCACCCTCCATACCTGTTAAGAAC
>CAYNCW010000391.1:0-2265 GCA_964395635.1 uncultured Oscillospiraceae bacterium | reverse complement strand
GAAATGAGATACCAGATTTGAAGGGTAACATTGTATTTACGGATTTTGCCCTGGAGCAAGAAGATGACGCACAATCTCCTGCGAGAGGGACATTAGCGTATACCAAGGCAAGGACAGATTGTAAGCTAAATGAGTATAGTGTTATTGAGATTGATTTTGATTTTGGGCCCGGGTCAGCGTTTTATGTTAGCTTGGGAACAAACCTGGATCAAACAGTACTGTTTTTAGGGGTTTATGGTTCTATGAATGTGACTGATTTATACCAAGGTACTGTTTTTCAAATTGTTCCATAAAAAAGTATTCCCCTGTTTCCCGATAACTGGGATCCTGTTGAGCGCGGAATAAAAAGAGAATGCGGAAAAAATGCGCACCGTCTACTACGCGGCAATGCGCATTTTTTGTTGTGATTCATCTTCTTGGTAATGGTAAATATCCATTGCTTTTGAGCAAACACAATACCAGTACCAAAATGATATTGAGGATCATCCGTTTTTTGGGTTAAGTTTAGATAAATATATGCATTATGTAGTGCATGTGTGGGATGGTTACATGAGAATTCATTGCCATACGAAGCATTGCTAACCCAATTGTTAGAATGTTTTTGCTATATTTCTGCTTATAGTACACATTTCCACATATAATTGATTATAGGTATATCCTAGTTAACTGGCAATTTGAAAAGATACATGCATCTATATTTATTTGACAGCTATGTCGGAAAAGAATATACTTGTATGTATATTTTGGGAAAGGAATTAGGCTCTATGTTTAAGCCCCAAGCTTTCTTTAACCGCAATGCAATTCATTGGGACTATTCTGCCTATCACTGCCCAAATAGAATTCAGACTATGCTGTTGCTCAGCGATATAAAACCTCATAGCATTATATTGGATGTTGGCTGTGGTACAGGTGTGCTGGAACCGTATTTGCTACAGTATAATCCCAGTGCTATACTGGCTGTGGATTACGCCAAAAACATGATAGTAGAGGCGCAAAAAAAGGTTACCCATGAAGCGGTTAAATATGTTTGTGCGGACATTATGGATATTATCGACCTGCAGGTTGATACCTGTTTAATCTTTAATGCATTTGGACATTTTTCTGAACCAGAGAAGGCGTTGGAACATATCACCACACTAATACGTCCTAACGGAAGGTTAACCATCTCCCATACCCAAGGAAAAAGATGGTCAGACGGGGAGCGCAGTCTGGTCAGTGCTTTACCGCCTGCACATGGACTGCAAAAGATACTGGCTCCTTATTATTATGTAGATGTTGTAGTCGATAATAATGCAATGTTTCTAGTTTCAGCCATTAAACGGTAGGTGTATTTATGATAACCATACTCTCCCCTGCGCGCAATATTCGCCCCAGCGCACCCCCTTTGGCACCTGTAACAACCCCTGAATTTATTGATGAAACGCTACATCTTGTTCAAGAACTCCGCCAATACAGTCCTTGGGAGCTGGAAACCATACTGAAAACCACCCCAAAGCTTGCTATGAATGCTTTTCAATCCTATCAGGATTTCGATAAATCCCAGAATGGATCACCTGTTATTTTTACCTATGCTGGGCTTGTTTACCGCAATTTAGATGCTGTGCATCTTTCTGACAAAGCATTGGCTTACGGTTTTGAACACCTTCGCATACTCAGTGCCCTTTACGGAGTGCTAAAACCTTGTGACGGCATCTTACCCTATCGGTTAGAGCTTATGTCCAAGCTGAAGGTGGATGGAAAGAATTTGTATCGCTATTGGCAGGATAAAATACATACTACTTTGTTTCGTACCGAAGAACCTGTGCTAAGCCTATGTTCAGGGGAATTTGAAAAGGCTGTTATCCCCCATCTCAGGCCAAATGACAAATTTATTACCTGCAAATTCTTGGAGAATCGTTATGGCAAACTCGATAATTCGGTAGTTGCTATCAAAGCTGCTCGTGGGCAAATGGCCCGCTTTGTGTTAAATAATACCCTTGCAAACCCGGATGATGTAAAGCTATTTAACTGGGATGGGTATGCTTTTTCCCATGGATTATCTCATAGTAGCTTATATGTATTTGTAAAGCAATAAATTGGTGGGAATTGTTTGGAGTCATACAAAATAATTTGGGTAATCTAAGGTGGTATTCTTTAAAATGAGATATGGGATTATTTTAAAAGGATATTGACAAAATTTGTCCTATAGTATATAATAACATAGTTGCCAAAGGATATTGCCCGATTGTGTAAAGGTAGCACGACAGACTCTGACTCTGTTTGTCT
>CAYNCW010000390.1:0-2268 GCA_964395635.1 uncultured Oscillospiraceae bacterium | reverse complement strand
ATTTGTTGCAGTGGATTATTCTGATGAGGGGAATGCCACCTTTGCTGGATACCTGAAAGCCAAGGAAGCGGAATGGGGCGAAGAGATTGCCCAAGGCACAAAAAAGATGTGGGGGTACTACCTGGATGATACTCTCGCGGGTGTGATTGCCACACGCAATACGACACACCTTTCGCTAATGTTTGTGGAGAAGGCTTATCACCGAAAAGGGATTTCCAGAGAGCTGTTTGAGGTTGTGAAGCATGATATCGTGAATTCTTGCAATGCTGACCATATCACTGTAAACTCTTCACCCTATGCTGTGCCGGTTTATGAGCGGTTGGGCTTTATCCAAACCGATACACAGCAGGAGATGAACGGTATACTCTATGTGCCCATGCGATGCGACCTTAAGTAAATTAGGGGGAATAGACAATGAAACAGGTTGCACTTTTGCGTGGAGTAAATGTGGGTGGCAAAAATAAGGTACCCATGAAAGCGCTTGTTTTGGCAATGCTGGAGGGCGGTTTTACTGGTGTATCCACCTATATCCAGAGCGGCAATCTTCTTTTTGAACAAGTAGAAGATGCTGCACAAAGGGATTGAATCGCTGATAGCTGGGCGATTTGGAGTACATACCAAGGCCTTGCTGCGAAGCCATTGGCAGCTGCAAAGTATTATTCAAAACTGCCCTTATCCTAAGGAAAAAGCATACGTCACCCTGTTTTCGGACATTGCTGCACCCTTCCCTCAGGTGGACGGCAAGGGCGACCAATACACCCATGCGGGCGATATAATTTATATTTGTATCAACGGCCCGGCCCATGAATCCAAGCTGCAAAATAACCTGTTTGAAAAGTGCACAGGCCTTGTTGCCACCACCCGCAACCTGCGAACAATTCTAAAGCTAGCCCAGCTATCCCAGAAGGAGTAGCGGGTAAGACCCCCCTATTTTGTTGCTTAATCCAGTAAAAGTCACCCAATTATCGGTATATAAAGTACTCAAAGAAGCGCTGGACTAGTAGAAAACTGCTTACAATTAGAAAAAACAGCGAGGTTTGCAACCCCTTTTGGGTCAACCTCGCTGTTTTTTATAAGTTTTCTTTGATTTTAATTTCTATTTCTGTATAGTACAGTTCTTTGTCTGGTTTGATACCCATGCCTATATAATCCATCAAAATATCCAGGGGTTTTGCTCCTTGAATAATTGGCTGCTGGGCAATGGTGGCTGAGATAACTCGCTGCTGTAGCAGATGGCAGGTTGATGGGGTAGCATCATAGCTTACAATAGCCAGCTTTCCATTAAGCCCCATATCCTGAACAGCCCGACATGCACCGGTAACACCCGCTGCTGCCAGGAATAGCGCATCTATCTCAGGGTGGTTTTGAAGCATATCTTTTGTAGCAGTATAGCTATCAATGTCATCATCATGATTTACAGCTTTGTCAATGACAAGAAGGTCGGGAAAATGCTTATGGGCATACTCGGTGAATCCTGTAACCCTTTCACAGTGGCAGAGAACCAACGGGGAACCGATAATGATACCTATTTTTGCTTTGCCTGCCGTAATTAGGTTCATAAGCCCTGCGGCAGTTTCTCCGCTTTTTTTATAGTCACTTCCCACATATGCAATCCGGCCACAATCGGGGATATCACTATTGGAGGTCACGATTGGAAATCCCGCGTCAGAAAGGCTTTTTAGCCGGTCCTTCACCAAGGGGTGGTTTATGGGGGTGATGGCGAGACCGTCAATACCCAGCGCAATCAGCTCATCAATATGCTTGGCCTGCTGCTCAGGGTTATCTATGCTGTCATAGCGTATTTCTACAGATACGCCAAATTCGGATAACTCAGTGGCACGGCTTTCAATTCCCAAAACAACATCCTGAAAAAAGGGATTACTGGCGGTGCTACCAAACAAAATGTAGCCAAACTTTAACATTTTCTTGCGTACTGCAAGTGTTTTCCCCGCCAAATTTGGTGAGTATTTAAGGGCTTTGGCTATTTCGAGTACTCTTTTTTCGGTTTCGGGGTTTACCGCACCGCGTTTGTTCAGCACTCTGTCAACTGTTCCGCGGGATACACCAGCCAATTTAGCAATCTCTCGAATGGTAGACATATGACCCCTCCTACGGTCAGCATTTGGCTTTTATTTTACTATAAATATCGTTGGTTGTAAAGTAACCACTTGCACGAGCACAAAAATATATATAGTCTAATTCAAACAAAATTTAAACAATGAAATATGCAATAGTAATAAATATATGTACTAATATTCAAAAGTATTG
>CAYNCW010000389.1:0-2270 GCA_964395635.1 uncultured Oscillospiraceae bacterium | reverse complement strand
GGCTGCGGAACAGGTGTTGATGCTATCCGACCGGTATGTGTATGTGCTGCCCACAAAGACCATACCCCAAGGGCTTTCTGCGTTGCTGGCCTTTGATCCGGATCAAAGCTTTAGTGATAACCAGCTGTTGATGGTTAAGGCGGTAGAGCGGGTATCCACCGGACAGATTACCTTTGCAGCCAGGGACAGTGTGTTTGGTGGGCATAAAATCAAAAAGGATGAGATATTGGCGCTGGAAAATGGCAAGCTCACCTTTGTGGAAAAGGAGCTTGGCAAGGCAGTTGTGCGGCTCTGCCGGTCTATGGTGAAAAAGGACAGCAGCTTTATCACGGTGTTGTATGGCCAGGATGTATCTCAGGAGCAGGCTCAGGAGATGGAGCAACTTTTGCGGTCTAAACTGCCAGATACAGTGGAGCTGACCATGATAAACGGCGGACAGCCGGTATACTATTATATAGTGTCGGTGGAATAACCAATGAATTTGGCATAAAGCCCATTGGATTGTGTGCCGCACCGCATGGGCGGTGCGGCATTTTGTCAGCAGTGGGGGTTGGCAAAAGATTGTTTGGCATTTGTTTTCCACTGAGTTTTGCTTTTGTGTGGAAAACCAAATGCCTATACTAGACGTTACTCATAGTAAAAGATAGGAGGTAGCAGGAATGAAAAGGCTTTGTTTGGCGATGGCCTGTATGCTGGTTTGGATATGCTTGTCGGTGCCGGTGTGGGCAGCGGTGGGGAACAGCGAAGGCATTACCGCCTTTACTGTAACTGGAGACAGTAGAATGCTGGGTAAAGTTCGGATAGAGCAAGGAGATACTATCCGGATGCTGCAGGAGGTGTTGGCAGGATCCCAGCCGGTTACCGGTGTGCCGGAAGGGAGTCGAGAGGTTGCCCGGATAGCAGTGGAACACTCTACCGGCAAGGTGCAAGAATATCAGGTGCTGGACAGCAACCAGACAGTTTATCTCCGGAGTCTAAATGGTATTTACAAGGTATCGGGTCAGGCAGTATACACGCTACTTGCCCAGCTGCCGGGGTTGTATACATACAGCAGCATCCCCACAGCGATTTTAGAGAATGGGGAAGAGATACCTCCCCAAAGCAGCAGCTACATCTTTTCCCGGTTGGATGGTAGATATTATCGGCCTGTAATCACCTCAAAGCAGGCGGTCCCTGTGGTTAAACCGGTGGACAGCAGACTGCCACTGCCCAGCATTACCCCCCCACCGGATGGGGTGCAGGTGAAGGTATGGCAGGGGGAGAAGGTGCTGCTGGATCAGGGGACAGTGGCAGATGCAGAGGCATTTGTGCCTCAAAGTGGTATCTACCAGGTCAAGGTTACTGCTAGTTTCCTACAGGATACCTATCAGGGAGCGGTTACCTATTTATATGATCTGGAAATGAGTCAGGGGATCGCCTTTAGCATCAAGGGAGGCTCCACCAATCCCGGGGAGCTGGTGGTTTTGCGAGGCAGCAATATTCCACAGGGCCAGAAGATTGTTGTGAAAAGTGATATAGACTTTAAGCCAAATTTTTTTAACGACGGTAAAGGTGGGCAGATTGCCTTGTTGCCGGTTAGCTATTTTACAGCGCCGGGAGAGCATTATGTAGAGATGAGTTGTCTAGGGGTTACCCAGCGGTTTGGCATCACCGCAGGCAATAAGCAGTTTCAGGTGCAGCATTTGACGGTGAGTGGGTCCACCACTCAGGCTACTATAAAATCCCAGGAAGCCAATACGGAATTTAGCCAAAAGTTTTTGCCCCTTCGATTTATTAATGATGAGCAAAAGCGTTGGGAAGGACGGTTTATTTTGCCGGTGCAAGGGGCAAAGATTACCACCCAATTTGGCGCTATACGCTACACAAATGGGTCCAGCAATGCAGATAGACACGGGGGTGTGGACATGGCGGCGGCCAAAGGCACAACCGTTTCGGCCAGCAATAGCGGCCGAGTGCTGTTTGCAGGATATTTGAAGCTTACCGGCAACACAGTGATGATAGAGCACGGGTATGGACTGAAAACCTGGTACTATCATATGGACGAGTTGTCTGTAAACACCGGTGATTTGGTGAGCAAGGGGCAAAAGGTGGGGCAGGTGGGCTCTACAGGCTTTTCCACAGGGCCCCATCTGCATTTTGCAATGTCTGTGAACAATGTATTTGTCAATCCCTACACCGCTATGGAAAGCGATTTGCTGGTAGAGTAAATGGGCGTATTCCACCATTGTATGGTTAGGAAGAATTTGGTGAATACTTCTAGTTAGCCAAAG